>JAUVKS010000143.1 GCA_030596145.1 Pseudomonadota bacterium
TCACAGTTATTCCTTCCAGTATCTTATATTCCACTGGATCAGAGTAGCCGATGAGCAAAACAAGCCTGTCGCCCTTTACCTCCCCACGGTACCCGACGCCGACTATTTCCAGAGACTTTTCAAATCCCTTGTTGACACCCGTTACCATGTTGGCAACCAGCGTCCTTACAAGACCATGCAGCGATCTTCCCCTTCTATCATCAGAGCTTGCATTCACAAGGGCCACATTCCCCTCTAAAATGATTTCAACTCTCTCAGGGATTTCCCGGGAGAGGGTCCCCTTTGGGCCCTCTACTATTATTGAAGAACCGTCCTTCCTGATTTTTATGCCATCAGGAATCTCTATCGGTTTCTTGCCAATTCTCGACATGAATAAATCTCCCGCCTCATCTTATCAGCCAACTCTTTTCACCACACATTGCAGAGAATTTCGCCGCCTATGTTCACCGCCCGCGCCTGTTTATCAGTCATAATCCCCTTGGAGGTAGAAAGAATAGCCACTCCATATCCGTTCAAGACTCTGGGAATATCCTGGCTGCCGGAATATACCCTCCTGCCTGGTTTACTCACCCTCTGTATACCTGTTATCACATTATCCTTTGCGCCTGAATATCTTAAATGTATCCTCAGCATACCAAACGACTGCTTGTCACCTTTTCTGACATCAAACCCATTTATATATCCCGCGTCTTTTAATACCTTCGCAAGGCTCAAATTCACTCTCGACAGCAACACGTCTACATTCTTAAACTTCATGCGATTCGCGTTTCTGATTCTTGTCAGCATATCGGCAACGGGATCGGTCATCCCCATCTTGCTTCTCCTTTACCAGCTTGATTTTATAACGCCCGGGATCTCTCCGTTAAGTGAACGTTTTCTCATACATATCCTGCACATATCAAATTTTCTGTAATAAGCGCGGGGCCTTCCGCACAACGGACAACGATTATAGTCCCTGACGGGAAATTTCTTTTTCGCCTTGGCTTTTGCTATCAAGGATTTTTTTGCCACACCGATTCTCCCCTAATTACGAAATGGAACACCCATTAATTTCAAAAGTTGTCTTGCCTCGTCGTCTGTTTGAGCCGTCGTGACAATAGTTACATTCAACCCTTTAACTTTTTCTATCTTGTCATAATCGATCTCGGGGAAAATATAATGTTCATTAATCCCCATAGAAAAGTTTCCCCTGCCATCAAATGATTTCGGAGAAATTCCCCTGAAGTCCCTGATCCTAGGGATAGCAACATTGACAAGCCTGTCAAAAAACTCGTACATCTTCTCCTGCCTCAAGGTTACCATACACCCTATTGACATACCTTTGCGCAGTTTAAAAGTGGCAATCGATTTGCGTGCCTTGGTAACAACAGGCATCTGACCCACGATAATGGCAAGCTCCGAGACGGCACTATCCAGTATCTTTATGTTCTGCACTGCCTCTCCAAGGCCCATATTCACTACGATTTTCTCAAGCCTCGGAACTTGCATAGGATTTTTATATCCGAGATCCTTGATCAATGCTGGCATTACTTCTTCTTTATAATATTCCTTTAATCTGGTCATTTGTCATCCACGCTCGTTAATCCCACACCATTTTCAATTATTACGTTCAAATATCAGGTTATCTATTTCACGGAACCGTGCTGCCGCTTCTTTCCATTCGGCACTCCCTCTCGAGTTGTCTACATGACTTCCGCTTTCACACCCCTTTGCATCTCTTTCAAGAACCCGTTCTACCATTTTTGCACGTTCGGCCAAAAGTGCTTTCTTGTCTATAGTTTCTTTTGCTTTCTCATCCATTTTCCGTCCCCTTTCTCTGCCCTTCTGAAATTCAGTTATCACTCTTTCTTGATCCCTCGCTCTTTTAATTCCGGTTGCTCAGGCTCTCAATCTCTATCTTTCTATTCATCCAACAACTCTTGGCATTTTTTACAGATACGAACTTTCTTCCCATCTTCCAACATCTTGTGTCCTATCCTTATACCGGTATCACATTTGCTACACACAAGCATGACATTGGATATATGAAGAGGAGCTTCCTTTTCCAATATTCCACCCTTACCGGTTGCATCGGGTTTCTGATGTTTTTTTATCAGGTTTACCTTTTCGATTACAATACGGTTTTTCTCTCTGATAACAGTGAGCACTTTACCGGTTTTCCCCTTCTCTCTGCCGGCTATTACCTTTACCGTATCATCTTTCTTTATATGCATTAGCTGCATCTCCAATACCGTGAGACCCTTGCAAAAGATCTCCCTTTGAATTTTGTCTTAAAATTAACAGGTTACGCAATCCATCTGCGGCGGATTTCGATCTCTTATATTACTTCCGGAGCAAGAGAAACTATCTTCATAAACTGTTTTGCCCGAAGTTCTCTGGCAACCGGCCCGAATATCCTTGTGCCAAGGGGCTCAAATTGATCATTTATCAGAACTGCAGAATTCTCGTCAAACTTGAGATACGAACCGTCGTTCCGCCCGATCTCTTTCCTCGTTCTCACGACAACAGCCTTCAGCACGTCTCCCTTTTTCACCTTCGAGTTGGGAATAGCCTCCTTGACAGAAACTACGATAATGTCTCCAACGCGCGCGTATCTCCTTTTCGAACCACCAAGAACCTTTATACAATAGACCTTTTTAGCTCCAGAATTGTCCGCTACCTTTAAAAAGGTTTGCATCTGTATCATAACAAAAACCCCACCGCTACAATCCTATTATTTCGCCTTTTCCAATATCTCGCTCACCCGCCACCGTTTTTCTTTGCTGAAAGGGCGTGACTCGACAATCAATACCTTATCTCCCATGCCGCAGATGTTCTCCCTGTCATGGGCCTTGTATTTTACGTGTCTTTTTATATATTTATGAAATCTGGGATGTTTCACCAGTCGTTCCGTTAGGACAACGACGGTCTTGTCCATTTTGTCGCTTACCACCATCCCCTGTATGCTTCTCTTCTTGCCACTATTGTCCATATTACCTCGGGTCTCCCCTTTCGCTGAGAACTGTTTTCACGCGAGCTACATCCCTCTTTACACTCTTTATTATAGAGGGAGACTCCAGCTGTCCGGTTGCAAACCTGATACGAAGCCTGAAAAGCTCTTCAATGAAACTCTTTTCCTTTTCTTTTAATTCATCGACGCTGAGGTCTCTAACTTCTTTAATTTTCATCAAATATCTCCCTGGAAAGAAACCTGGTCGCCAAAGGAAGTTTGTGCGATGCCAGCCTCAATGCCTCTTGGGCAACATCTTTCGGAATTCCCTCCATTTCATAGAGAACCATGCCTTTTTTAACTATGGCAACCCACTCTTCAGGGGACCCCTTTCCCTTTCCCATGCGGGTTTCTGCCGGTTTTTTTGTTACCGACTTATGGGGAAAGATGCGTATCCATATCTTACCGCCACGCCTCACATGACGGGTTATCGCAATACGAGCCGATTCGATCTGCCGTGCCGTGACCCGGCCACTCTCCATTGCCTGGAGTCCATATTCACCGAAGTCCACCTTGATGCCCTTGTGAGCCCGGCCTTTTATGCGGCCTTTCTGCAACTTCCTGTACTTTACTCTCTTTGGTGCTAACATAATAATCCTATCCTTGGGGATTCAGGCTGCCCTTCTTGTCCGGTAGAATTTCGCCATTAAATATCAAGACCTTGACGCCTATGATTCCATAGGTTGTACGAGCCTCGGCAAAACCATAATCGATATCTGCCCGCAAAGTATGGAGTGGAACCCTGCCCTCTCTATACCATTCTTTTCTGGCCATTTCCGCGCCACCCAACCTACCTGCACAGGCTACTCTGATGCCCTTGACACCAAACTTCATGGCCGTGGTAACGCCCCTCTTCATAGCCCGTCTGAAACTTACCCTTCTCACAAGCTGTAGTGCGATATTCTCCGCCACAAGCTGAGCATCGATCTCGGGCTTGCGTACCTCCAGTATATTTATGATGATATCCCCCGTCATGACTCCTTCGAGGTCTTTCTTTACCTTCTCTATTTCCGTCCCTTTTCTCCCAATGATGATCCCGGGACGCGCCGTGTAGATGTTGATCTTGGCCTTGTCGGAAGCTCTTTCAATCTCTATCCTGGATATACCCGCGTGGAAAAATTTGTCTTTTATATGTTTTCTGACTCGTATATCTTCATGGAGCAACTCACTGTAGCCCCTCTTCGCGAACCACCTTGAGCTCCAAGTCTTATTTATACCCAATCTGAACCCGATGGGATTTACTTTTTGTCCCAAGCTTTCACCTCCTTACAGATTACCCTTCACCAAGCACGACCGTTATATGGCTTGTTTTTTTCTTTATGGGGGTCGCTCTTCCCTGTGCCCTTGCTCTCCATCTCTTCAGCGTAGGACCCTGATCCACAAATACCTCTCTCACGTAAAGCACATTCTCATCAATGTTGGGGTTCTGAACCGCATTAGCCATCGCAGATTTCAAAACTTTCCGGATGATGCCCGCAGCCTTTTTATCTGTGAAACCGAGAGTAGTATCCGCTTCCTCGGCCTTTTTCCCTCTTATCAGATCAACCACCAACCTTGCTTTCTGTGGTGATATCCGAACATATTTAGCAATTGCTTTAGCTTCCATCTATCACAAAACTCCACACGCTGATCCTGTCTATCTTGTTTTCAGCCTTGTTTTTCTGTCTCCCGCATGACTGTAAAAGGTTCTCGTTGGCGCAAATTCACCCAGTTTATGCCCAACCATTTCTTCAGTCACATATACAGGGATAAATTTCTTCCCATTATGTATCGCAAATGTATGGCCTACAAGCTCGGGAACAACCATGGAACGGCGGGACCATGTCTTTATCACCGACCTGCTCCCCGCAGCTTCCGCCGACCGCACCTTCTTGAGAAGCTTCTCATTGATATAAGGACCTTTCTTTATTGAACGCGACACACTCTACCCTCTTTTCTTCACGATATATTTATCAGAATTCCTGTTCTTCCTCGTTTTGTAACCTTTGGTGGGAACACCCCACGGGGTGCAGGGATGTCTGCCGCCGGACGACTTGCCCTCACCACCACCCATTGGATGGTCAACGGGGTTCATAACCACTCCCCGAACCTTGGGCCTCCTGCCCAGCCACCTTGACCGACCCGCCTTCCCGATGCTCAAGTTCTCGTGCTCAATGTTACCAATTTGCCCTATTGTGGCTTTGCACCCCATCAGGATTTTCCGGACTTCTCCCGAAGGTAAACGAACCTGGGCATATGAGCCCTCTTTTGCCATAAGCTGGCCATAGGAACCTGCACTACGAATCAGCTGTCCACCCTTACCCAGTTTGAGTTCAAGATTATGGATCAGAGAACCCAGGAGTATATTCCTCAGAGGGATGGTGTTGCCTGTTTTTATATCCTCTTTCTCACCACTAATAACAGTATCACCCACTTCAATGCCCAGTGGAGCAAGT
>JAUVKS010000125.1 GCA_030596145.1 Pseudomonadota bacterium
AAAGTTGCCTCGCAAGGTGGTATTTTTGTAAATTGAAGCTCCCCGCAACAAGTTGCGGGGAATCGCCTTTGTCATTCCCGCGGAAGCGGGAATCCAGTTCTTTCAAGTACTTAATTTGCCAAAATAGATATAACTAACTAATATTTAATGATATTTCGTTTGGTGCATATGTAGGGTGGGGATTTATTCCCCACCGTCTTCGGTGGCATATAAAATGCCACCCTACAATATTATAAATGTAAGGTCGGTTTTTATTCCCGACAGTTATAATAAAGTTACTTTCCATTATAATGCCGACGCGTCGGCATAGTGGAGCTTTTTACGAAACCGTCACTATTGAAGGTTTTGATTTTTCACGAACAGCAATGGTACATGCAAGACTAAAGTCTTGCGCTACGTAGCGCGGGGCTTCAGCCCTGCTTTCAGTTTTGCAGGATGCAACCTAACATCCCTGGGTTAAAATGCCTTGACTCCAATCCTTAACCCATAATAAAGATAACCACTGATATAGATAAAGAATCCCTTATTTTGTCATTCCCGTGTAAACGGGAATCCAGTTCCTTGTTTTGTCTTGATATAGATTCCTGCTTCCGCAGGAATGACAATGGTTTGAACAGTTACAAACAAAACATTTTCAGGAGAAAAACATTGATTCCCAGATATTCAAGAGAAGAGATGGCCGCAATCTGGAGCCCGGAAAACAGGTTTCAGAAGTGGCTCGATATAGAGATTTTAGCATGTGAAGCGCTTACCGCCAGTGGTGAAATACCTGAAGAGTCCCTGAAGAATATTAAGGAAAAGGCCGGTTTCGACATAGAGCGGATCGATGAGATAGAAAAGACGACGAAACATGACGTGATCGCTTTTCTGACTTCTGTTGCTGAAAAAGTGGGTGAAGATTCCCGCTTCATACATATGGGGCTGACATCCTCGGATATCCTCGATACTTCACTCGCCGTTCTGTTGAAGGAGGCATCAGAAATCCTCATCAAAGACATTGATAAGTTGCTGGCAGTCCTGAAGAAAAGAGCCTTCGAAGACAAAGACACCCTGATGATAGGGAGATCCCACGGGATACACGCGGAGCCGATTACCTTCGGACTGAAGATGGCCCTCTGGTACCAGGAAATGGAGAGAAACAGAGAGAGAATGATCAGGGCAAGGGATATGATAAGCTATGGAAAAATATCAGGGGCCGTAGGCACTTTTCCCTTTGTTGATCCATCCGTCGAAGAGTATGTATGCGGAAAACTCGGCCTCAAACCCGCCCCCATCTCAACACAAATCGTTCAGAGGGACAGACACGCCGAATATTTTTCAACTCTGGCGATTATTGCATCTTCCATTGACAAGTTTGCCCAGGAGATCAGATTGTTGCAAAGAACAGAAGTACGTGAGGTGGAGGAATTCTTTTCACCGGGGCAGAAGGGTTCATCGGCAATGCCCCACAAGCGCAATCCGGTTCTTTCGGAAAACCTCTCCGGCCTTGCCCGTCTGATGAGGTCTTATGCCATCGCATCTCTGGAAAATGTTCCCCTCTGGCATGAAAGAGACATCAGTCACTCCTCGGCTGAGAGAGTCATTGCACCCGACGCAACGATACTTCTTGATTTCATGCTGAACCGGTTCACGGGACTTATGGACAAACTAACGGTTTATCCTGAAAAGATGATTTCAAACCTCAATATGACGAGGGGTCTGATCTTTTCGCAAATGGTTCTCTTGAGGCTGATCGATAAGGGAACATCCCGGGAAGATGCCTATGCCATCGTGCAGAGAAACGCGATGAAGTCATGGGAAGAAGAAGCTGAGTTCAAACAGTTGTTGCTGAAAGATGGGGAGGTCATGTCATATTTAAGCAATGAAGATATCGAAAGTGCATTCAGGGTAGAGAATTTCTTGAAACATGTTAACTACATCTTTGCAAGAGTATTTGGAGAGGAAAAATGAAGAAGTATTCCTGGTTAGTTTTATGTGTTTTATTAATGTTCTGTTTCGGTTGCACCCATTTTGAAGGTTATCTCGAAATCGTTAAAGATGAAGGGATCTCAAAAGAATATCTCAATGCATTGAATAAGTGGACAAGGGATAAAACGGTCTACTCTCAATTTGAAACTAAAGCCCGCATTGTGGCAACCTATAAGAACAGGGAGTTTAATGAGGCCTATCTCTCGGAATATTCGAGAATATATTCTCTAACTGAATCGGAAAAGACATCAAAGGAGGCTATACTGACAGAGGCTGCCTCCGATTTTACAGAGTTTTTCTTTTACGCCTATACGCCTGAGAAAGATTCAAACGACTTTAGCAGACAAAACTCCATCTGGACGATATTTCTTGTAGATGAAAAGGGGAATAAAATATATCCGGCAGAGGTAAGAAAGATCAGAAAAATCACTCCGGTCATAGAGGAATTTTATCCCTATGTAAATCAGTACTATGGAATGTTTTACAGTCTCAAGTTTCCGCCGTCCTCCATTGACGGTGCCCCCAAATATCTAAAACTGGTCTTTACCAGCGTGCTCGGAAAGGTGGAGTTTGAGTGGAAGATGTAAAATCTATACATACAAATTTGATGCATTCGTAAAAAGTCTGTCAGTCCCGCGTAGGCGGGAATCCATAGAAGGCTAAGCACTTGAAAAGACTGGATTCCCGTTTTCACGGGAATGACAAAATTGTGCATATTTCGACTTTTTACGAGACTGTCAAAATTAAACCGTAGCGCGGGGCTTAAACCCTGCACGAACAAATGGCAAGGCTAAAGCCTTGCGCTACTATGAAGGAAGCCGACATTAATGTTGAGCCCACCTGTCATTATTGCAATCTTGTTTGCGATTTCGAGCATCTTGTTTTTGAGCTCCGGTATTGTAGCTTTAAAGAAAAAGCGGCTATTGGGGATGGCCGTGAACCTCACCCTTGCAATGCTCCTGTTTTCATTAGCCGGACTTTTTTGCACTATTGCCATCGCTACCCAAGGCTATCGCGCGTTAACACACGAAGAATTGGCAGCTATCGTGAAAATCCAGCCCACGGGACCCAAAAGCTTCAACGCCCGGTTTCTCTTCCCCGATGGTCGTGAGGCCACGTTTGATTTGGCCGGCGACGAGCTTTACGTAGACGCGCATATCCTGAAGTGGAAACCAATTGCCAACCTCCTCGGATTGCATACGGCCTATGAACTTGACCGTGTCGCGGGTCGTTACTCGAAGCTTCAGGATGAAAAGGCAAATGTGCGCACGGTTGTCACCATCGCTCAGGACAAGCCGGTGGACATGTTCAACCTGCGCCAGCGGTACTCGATGTTTAAGCTGCTGGTGGACGCTGAGTATGGCTCGGCAACATTCATCGTAGCTGAAAAAGCTTCAGAGTTCGAGCTGCGAATCTCAACAACAGGACTTTTGCTCCGAAGTACCGCAAGGTAAGAGCTTTGCATAATACCAACACCGTCATTGCGAGCGATAGCGAAGCAATCCCTAACTCAACGTTATCATGAAAGATTGCCGCGTCGCTTTGCTCCTCGCAATGACTAAAACCGTAATTATGCAAAGTTCTCAAGGTGACTGTGTCTACAAGGAACATATCTATGAAAAAGGTTGAAGTCCTGATAACCCGGGCTTTTAAACCAGATCTCCTGGCCACGCTCGATGATCTCTCCGAAAAGCTGGTGCTCCGGCAGGAAAAATTACACAGCCCGGAGGACTTGGCCACGGCATTGAATAGGCACCCCGAAGTTGAAGTATTATATAGCATCAACACACCAAAGATATGGTCTCCCCACTGGAATCTGCACTGGATTCAAAACCATTACGCCGGTATGAACCATATATATCTCGACGCGATTCCAGATCATGTAATATTAACAACAGCCAGCGGCACGAACAGTATTCCCATGGCCGAACACACTTTTGCACTCATCCTAACACTGAGGCGCCGCATCCCCCAGCTTTTAGACTTCCAACACAAACACACCTGGCCTGAAAAGCGGTGGAAAAAGTTTGCCCAGCCCCTGCTAAGAGGAAAAACAATGGGCATCCTTGGATACGGCTCCATCGGCCGGGAAATCGCGAGGCTCGCAAAGGCCTTCGGAATGCGTGTGCTGGCCTACAAGCGCAATCCAGATCAAACCAAGGATTCAGGTTTCACCATTCCCGGCACCGGCGACCCGGACGGCTCGATCCCCACTCACTACTATGGAGCTGATCGTCTGTACGAAATTCTAAAGGCCAGTGATATAGTTGTAAATGTGTTGCCGGCCACACAGGAAACGGAAAGGGTACTCGATGAAAAAGCTTTTGCGGCAATGAAACCATCTTCTATTTTTATCAGCATGGGTCGTGGAAAGACCGTCGATGAGAATGCTCTGATCGAAGCTATCAAGAGCGGTCACCTCGCGGGTGCAGGTCTGGATGTCTTTGCTACGGAACCTCTCCCGGCTTCGAGCCCCCTCTGGCATCTTGGAAATGTTATTATTTCACCCCATATTGGCGGGTCTTTTGACCAGTATGACGAATTTTGTATGATCCTTTTTCGCGAAAATCTGGCCCGTTACCTGGCAGGCAAACCCTTGCTGAACAGAGTAAACCGCAAACTTGGATATTGAGAGACCTATTGAAAACATAATTCTTCGATACTCGAAACATTTTTTCGGCTATATCTGTAGGGTGGTCCGCCTCGGGCGGACCACCGATTGCGGTCGGGTGTAAAACCCGACCCTACAATTCAAACCTCGCTCTCAAAATCATATTTCAAAACTCTATGCAGTTTTTGGTCGTTATGCAAAACTCTTGTTAGATTGTTCTCAGAGCTCTTTTAGGAAGGATTTTGGGGACACAATTTATGTCCCCAAAATTACAAAGACGATGCGAGTACATCGCACATACCACCGGCTTACCTTTTTACGACAAGCACAGGCTTCTTGGCTTTTCTTATCACCTTTTCAGAAACAGACCCAAGGAACATTTCCTGGACATTACTCACTCCGTGAGACCCAATGACAATAGCGGAGACATCCTCCTCCTCTTCCACCTTCAATATTCCTATGAATGGTATTTCCTTCTCAATTCTTACCTTGACCTCAAAACCAGCCTCTTTCAGTTCGTCCTCTATTGAACTCATCTGGCTTGCTGCACTTGCTTCCCAATCCTTTTCTATTTGCAGAAAATCTTTGCTGGTATACATGGCCAGGGCGTCGAGGCTGCTTTTGTCAATGATATGCAGGACGACCACTTCTTCCGCACCAGCATCTTTTAACTGCTTAACAAAGTCCAGGGCACTCTTCGCTACATCTGAAAAATCGGTTGGATACAATATCTTCTTGAACATTTTTCACACCCCCTTTCCAATGATTGTCAGTTGGTTACTTCATTACTATTATACTTAAGATTATCTCCATTTTCTCGCATATTCAGGCTCCAGTCAAGGAAAAATTAGGGGTAGAATTCTCTGTAAACATCAATTGAATTTTCAGGCCGTTTTGGTGTATATAATATCTTATGCTCAAGTCATGCGTAATTTAAAAAAGATCCAACCATCTTACCGACGGGAGTGAAAAATCCATGCCGGCCAATCTGCCACCAGCATATTTAGAAGCGGAAAAACGGTATAGAGAGGCAAAAACACCGGAAGCCAGAGTAGAAGTCTTAGAAGAAATGCTCACCATAGTGCCAAAACACAAGGGCACTGATAAACTCCGGGCTGATCTCCGTCGGCGCATTTCCAAATTTAAAGACCAGGCCCTGCATAAAAAGGGTGTCTCCAAGAAAAAGATTGCTTTTTTAATTGATAAGGAAGGAGCTGGTCAGGTTGTAGTTCTCGGCCCTCCCAATGCAGGCAAGTCAGCTCTTATTGATATATTAACGAATGCCTCACCGGAGGTGGCTGACTTTCCACACACAACGCACAAGCCTACACCGGGAATGGTTCCCTATGAAGACATTCAGTTTCAACTCGTAGATACCCCACCCATTACCAGAGACTACATCGATCCTTTGATGGCAGACCTGATTAGGCGTGCAGACATTGTGGTCATCCTTCTGGATCTTTATGCCGACCCCTTGCGGCAATTCGAAGATATCATC
>JAUVKS010000121.1 GCA_030596145.1 Pseudomonadota bacterium
ATTCTGGATCGCTCTGAGGCCTACATGGGGGTGCTTATTGATGATCTGGTTACGAGCGGAGTTGATGAACCCTACAGGATGTTTACATCAAGGGCCGAATACCGGCTGATTCTGAGGGAGGACAATGCCACAATCCGGTTGATGGGGAAGGGGTATGATCTCGGACTTATCTTGGCGGATGACTATGACAATCTGAAAGAGAAGGTTCGCCAGATTGAAGAGGGGATCGAGAATCTATCATCAAGCAAGCTCTATCCCGGTGCGGAGGTGAAACTGGTTCTTTCACAGATGGAAACCGTCCCGATCAAAAAGCCGACAACCCTCTACCAGTTACTCAAGAGACCAGAACTGGGCTATGACGATCTGAAACCCTTTGAGGGATGGAAGGACGTCCCCGACAAAATGGTGAAAAAGCAGATAGAAATCGAGGCAAAGTATGAGGGGTACATCAAAAGGCAGATTGAAGCTGTAAAAAAGTTCAAGGATATGGAGGAAAGAGAGATACCGAAGGGGCTGAATTACTTCGCCATACCCGGCCTCTCCAATGAACTGCAAAAGAAGCTATCCGTCATAGAGCCCGCTTCCGTAGGGCAGGCAAGGAGAATGCCGGGGATGACCCAGGCGGCCATTGTAGCTGTCCTGATTCATATGAAGAAGGAGGAACTTCTCTCTCAGAAAAATGATGGAAAGAGACAGGTTAAGCATTAACCCCTCATCCATTCTTCCGATAAAAAAATGATCATGTAGGAAGATCAGACAGGGATATCCGCATATCTGGAGAACACGATGAATAGTATATTGACAAGGTTACCTCAAAGCGCCAATTTCGCCCGATACAAGAATGGGCAAAAGAATGGGCATTATGAAAGCTATTTTCTTCGCGCGAATCATTCAGTAAAGCCGATAGCATTTTGGATACGTTACACAATATTTAATCCTCACAATCAGCCCGAAAAAGCAATCGGTGAACTCTGGGCCATATATTTCGATGGAGAAACGGGAAAACACGTAGCAGTTAAGAACGAAGTGTCAATCTCAAGCTGCCTTTTTGATATGAATGATTTTCATGTAATAATTGGCGATGCAATTCTTGATTTTGAAAAATTACGGGGGAAAGCTTCTTCCAGTGGAGACACGATTAGTTGGGATTTGAGATATAATGGCGATGAACGTCCGTTGTTCCTCTTTCCGCCGAAACTGTATGATAGAAAGCTTCCTAAGGCGAAAGCCCTGGTTGGTTTACCTATGGCTGTATTCAACGGCAAACTCGCGATCAACGACAGAGAAATCTCCATACAGGATTGGGTGGGAAGCCAAAACCACAACTGGGGATCAAAGCACACCGATGACTACGCCTGGGGACAGATTGCAGGGTTTGATAACAACCCCCAAAGCTTTTTTGAAATAGCCACAGCACGTTTGAGAATTGGTCCTTTTTGGACACCTTATATGACGCTTATGGTTTTACGTCATGGAGGTAAAGAGTACACTCTCAACAGCTTCAGACAGAGTCTTAAGGCCAATGGATCTTTTGAGTACTTCCAATGGAAGTTCTCCTCGGAAGATAAAACAATAGCCATAGATGGGTCCATATCCGCTTCAAGGGAGAATTTCGTGGGGTTAAACTATTATAACCCACCCGGCGGCAACAAGCACTGCCTCAACACGAAAATCGCATCCTGCAGATTGTCAGTGAAATTCAAGAAAGAAAGAAATGGGAACCCGATTGAAGTCCTCAAAACCACATCGCGGGCAGCATTTGAGATTCTTACTGACGATAGAAATCACGAAGTGAAAATACATGCATAAAATTTAACAATCAGGTAAAGGGGAGTTTTTCTCTTCCCCAGTCCCCACATCACAGGCTGGAGAGTATTTGCCACGTTGATTTAAGATTAAATCAACGTGGCAAATATCATGAAAATGAAAAAGATATTGACTTTCCCCTGAGGTTTAAAAACGTGTCTTTTCTTCTTTATACAGCAAAAGAAATAATATTCTTTTTCTATGAGATATCCATTTATCTACTCTTCGGCTTTTTTATAGCCGGGCTGCTGCATGTCCTCTTTCCTGACTCCATAATTCGCCGTCATCTTGGCCATAACACATTCGGCTCTGTTCTGAAATCTACTCTATTCGGCATACCCCTGCCCCTGTGTTCATGCGGTGTTGTTCCCGTTACCGCTTCCCTAAAGAACAGCGGAGCATCAAAGGGGGCATGCATATCGTTTCTGATAGCAACTCCGCAGGTAGGCGCTGACAGTTTTTTTGTAACATATTCTCTGCTTGGCTGGATATTCGGTCTTTTCAGGATTGTTGCGTCGCTGATAACAGCTGCTGTTGCCGGCATTGTGGTAAATATATTCTCAAGAAGAGATATTTCACCATCAGACGGATTTTCTTTAAACAATATTCCTCCAGAAATGCCCAAAGACAGAATGAAGTCACTTTTGGGGTATATTGAATACGACCTGCTTGGCTCCATCGCCAATACGCTGGTCATCGGTATAATCGTGGCCGGTACAATTGCGGCTATAATACCGGATGGATTCTTTGAAAAATATCTTGGACATCCTTTTATTTCCATGCTTGTAATGCTCGCGGTGGGTATTCCCATGTATGTGTGCGCCGCCGCCTCAACGCCTATAGCAGCCTCCCTGATAATGAAAGGTCTTTCACCCGGAGCGGCCCTGGTATTTTTGTTGACCGGTCCGGCAACCAACGCCTTGACCATATCGACGGTAATCAAAATGCTTGGCAAAAGGACTGCCGCTGTCTATCTTGCCGCAATCGGTATAATAAGCATCTCTCTCGGATACCTTCTTAATCTCGCCGTTGCGAGGTACGGTTTTTATAAAGTCATATTGACGCATCAGCATGAAATGCTGCCGGAATGGCTGAAGATTTGCGGGGCCGCCGTTTTAGCGGCAATGCTTGGATGGTATTATTTGAAAATCCTGATTTTAGACAAAATAAAAGGGGCAAAGGATATGGAAGGCAAAAAAGCGGTCTTGACGGTTGAGGGAATGACATGCATGCACTGCGTAAGCACTGTAAAAAAGGTTGTTGAATCAATTGACGGCACCTCTGATGTTTCTGTCGATCTTAACAGCGGAAAGGTTCAATTTAATATAGCTAAAGAAGGAGACATGGGGAGGGTTAAAGCCGCGATTATTTCCTCAGGTTATAGTGTTTGATAGGGTGATAGAGTAGTTTTCATCACTACAAAAACCTATAATATTTCCGCAATATTCACATTTCGCTTAGCATCATAGCGAAGGCGTACGGGCTTACTCACATAATTTTGGGTAACTATTTCTTTGAAAATATCCGCATGCGGTAATGTTTGAGCTATAAATCGAAAACCGCTTTCGGTTTTGCCATAAATCACGGCGTAAGAAGGGCTTCCAGTCCGTGAGTATATTACTGTGTAAGTTTCGATGAATCCCCTCCCTGATGCTTCATCTATGTATTTAACTGGTTCACCGCCCACAATAAAATCCTTTTCATCCTCTTTATCATAGTAATGAAGATTAGTTTTTTGGGGAATGGCGCTATATATGCCAACTGCATGTTTACGCATAAACCATCCCAAACTCGTTCCTGTCACAATTGCCACTTTACCTTTCAATCTTTCTATTTTTTTCACCCCAATCGTATATTTTCACTTTTTCCTCATAAAGTTTTGGTGTGAAGGGAGAGGATCTCTCCCTTCACAAACGAACATTCCTGCTATTTAAGCTTTCCTCCTGGTTTTCTCATTCCTATCATCTTTCGGAATTCATTCGGGTCGATGATTTCGCGGCCGAGAAGTTCAATAAGTTGTTTGAACATATTGAAATGGTCGACATTTTTCTTGATCATTTCGTTTCGATGGGGCCACATCCATACCGTATCCTCCATGCCAATTCGAATATGAAGACCTAAGAGAAGTGCAAAGGTGGCCAGATAGCTGGAAGCCCGACCCGATGCACACACCACAATCTGGGACTCCTCATCGATTTCCTTAATCCGCCTAACATAATGCATCAGGACATCAACCATGGCATGTGGGTTTTGCATGGGAGATCCTCCAGGAAGGGCAGGCAGGATAATCCAGTAGTACGGTTTCTCGAGGAGACCAGTCTTAATGAGGTATCGGTCCGCATTATCGATATCCCCATCGCTGTACACTGCAATTTGTGGTTTAACCCCAAGTTCCTGACAAATCCGTGTCTTCTCTATCATTACATGGGGAGGCTTTGCCAAAAGACAGTCTCCACAATAGCAAGCTGTTGGATTGATCGGTGTCTGATCAAAGAGTCCTTCTTCCATACACCCTATCATCTTGTCCCATTCCCCATCCTGAAAAGGAACCATGCATCCACATACAATCCTGTCAGGATACTCTTTTCTGATAGGATCAATAACATGGTGAAAAAGTTCTGGGTCTAAAGTGTTGTATCCTTGTTCGTCCCGAACATGGATATGGACGTTAGGCGCGCCCGCCTCAAGGCATGCGAGGGCTTGGTCACGAATTGCATCAATCTCGATCGGATGATTGGGGTTACCACGCTTGCTGTAAAATGCGCCAACAATGGTCTGAGAAATAAAAACTTGCTTAGGTATATCCCAGGCAGGTTGAACCTCAACATCGATACCGTATTTTGTTCCCACTGGGTCGACTATTTCGGGAAGACCGTAAGGAATCCACATAGCCTTAAATTCCTCTTTGACTCCCAATGGGTTCACATCTTTCTTCCATTCATTAACCCAGTCCCAATTTACTTTCCCTTTTGACATAATAAGAATTCTCCTTTCTACGGTTATTGTTAAAATTAAATTTGCAGGGGATGTTGCGCCCGAATACCCTTTTTTTGCTCAAACACCTTTTTATGCTTCTGCCATGGGTTACCGGCAATATATGGCATTGCACCAGTACGATAACCCACACGGAAAAACTACAATGAACCAGAAACAATGCTCTCCTGCAAACACGCTATGTTGTTTTCAGATCACCCCCTTTCTTCTACGTGTATAAGGAATTGATATAATTTTAAGTATATTTAAAATTGACAATGCTTATATTTATTATACTAAAATTATGATACATATTATATGCAATTTATTAAAATATCAAATATTATTTTCAATATATTTAATAATATTCTATAACTTGATTTTGGGATAAGCCTTTGATAATTAAAGAGATATCAAAATAGAGGCAAAAAAGCCGACTTTACAGAAGATTTAAATATTTAAAAATATATTGACATGTTATTTTATGTTTTGCTAAAAGCGCAGTTGCATGATGACCACAGGTATGAAAATTGTGTTAATATTTTTATTTAATTTAGACAGGTTGGGATAATCGATGAAGAAGAAAAATGTATCATTTGACCTTGGTGATAGACTAAAAAAGTATAGGGCGAATAGGGGTATTACATTAGAAGAGGTTTCAAAGGTGACTGGTCTTTCTGCCTCTTTCTTAAGCTTGGTCGAAAATAAAAAATCCGGTATAAGTTTTGCTAATTTGCAGAAGATATTGAAATGTTTCAATCTTTCGATTCACGATCTTATTAATCCAAGTATTGACAATGGGAGAGTCGTGAGGTTTGATGAAGCTGAAAGAATTCATTCTGATATCGACGGAGTTGAAATTCTATCGTTAGTCAATGATTCAGACCAAAAAAAAATCTGGCCAGGACTTTTCATTATGGAACCGGGAGCTTCTATAGGTGAGGTTCAGCATGAAGGAGAGGAATTTTCATATGTTATTCAGGGGAAGATAGAAGTGACTTTGACTGACACGCAAACGGGAAGCGTAGAAAAGTATATAATTCATAAAGGAGATACAATTTATTATCCAAGCCAATTTCTGCATAAGTATAAAAATTTAAGCACAAAACAAGCTATTTTCATAGCAGCTGTCACACCACCAACATTTTGACCAATATTACTCGATTATCAACGGCCAGGTAATGTGAGAGAACTTAAAAATGCCATTGAACGGGTTATCTTGATGGAAAGCGATAGATGCCATTGCCGAAGGGTTTGAAGCAGGGAGGAAAGTATAGCTAAGAAAGAGCATTATCAGAAAGGATTAGTTAAAATTGAAGCTCCCCGCAACAAGGAGACTGTGTCATAATAGTTTAGTAACTTTGTAACATAATTGTTCTTTGACAAAAGAATATTAAGAACTCTTCATGAAAGACAAACTGGAAGAATTTCTGGCGTTGTCACCTCATAT
>JAUVKS010000046.1 GCA_030596145.1 Pseudomonadota bacterium
TATCAAAAAAGGAAGATATATCATAAACCCGATTTGAAAAGCCGTCTTTAATTCACTGATTGCAAAGGCGGGCATCAATACTGGAAGTTTGATCTCATCAGGTTTTTGGGGTCTTTCCCCTCTTGAAATTTTGACAAAGAGGGCAATATCTTTCTCTCTCGTCTGTTTTAACATAAATTCTTTTATGGGCTGCACCGCCAGATCAAATGCCTTTTCAGCAGATATCTCTTCATTAATATACGGCTGCAGCGCCTGCGAATTCACCTTGTTCCAGACAGGGGTCATAATAAAAAAGGTCAGGAAGAGAGCTAATCCAATGATAATCTGGTTTGCGGGCATCTGCTGTGTGCCCAGCGCATGCCTGAGAAGGGAAAGGACTATGACAATTCGAGTAAATGAAGTCAGCATTACAAGTATTGCGGGTGCAAGAGACAGCACGGTAAGCAAAAACAGGAGTTGCAGCGTTACCGATATCTTTCCGGGTTCATCACCACCATCCCCCACAGTCAGGTTTATCGAGGGAAAGGAAAGTGGCTGGCCCCACGAAGAGGTCGCAAAAAAAACAAGTCCGGAAATTATTAGGATGCATATAAGATATTTCCCGAATCTTGATGGTCTCGTAAAAAGAGTCAATTTATGACCTCGTTAACAAGTTGCATTTATGCCATACATACAGAGTTGTTTTGAAAGATGAACGTCCAACATCGAACATTGAACGTCGAACGTCGAATAATGATGTCGCTCCGCTCTTCAAATTATTCCAATATCTTTTCCCATTCAATATTCGATATTGGATGTTCGATGTTCATCTTTTCTTTCATCTTTTCCCATTCAATGTTCGATGTTGGACGTTCGACCCGGCCTTCGCAGCCGCTTCGGCGGAGTATGCTGTTCGATGTTCATTTTTTTCAGGCCCTACTTCAACAGTCTTTTTAAATAATCAGAAAATGGAGCGCTTTTGCCTTCCTGCCCCTGAATATTTTTCAGTTGTTCAAGTGATTCAGCGCCCACGATCTCTGTTAAGAGGGATATCCCGCTGTTCGAAATGCCGATCACCATAATATGTCCCAATACATTAATAAGCATTATACTGCTCTTGGGCCCCAGGTATTTAACAGACAGGATCTTTATCAATCCCCTGTCGTTGATTTTCACTCCACCCTTCTTCATGATCTTTTTGAACAGATACGCAGCGATAATCATGACGCCCAGTGTAACGGCAAGGGCCGACACGATTTTCAAAAGGGAGGAAAACAATTCCGGTGAATTCATAATGCTCCTCATTGGTTGAGTAGTCGAGTAGTTGACTAATTCCCACTCGACCATTTCCCTACTTGACTACTCGACTATTTCCCTACTCGACTAATCAACTATTTCAGCTTATTAATCCTCTCGACAGTGGAGACAATGTCCGTCAATCTGACTCCGAACTTCTCATTGACCACAACTACTTCACCCTTGGCAATCAATCGATTATTGGCAAAAACCTCCATCGGTTCCCCTGCAAGCTTCGTTAACTCTATGATTGAGCCCCGACTTAACTGGAGAAGTTCGTTTATCAGCAGCTTTTTTCTACCCAGCTCAACAGCCACTGTAAGGGGTATATCCAAAATAAAATCCAGGTCCAGGGATCCTTTTTTTGTCTCGCCTTTTTTTACTTCGTCGAACCTGACGGCGCTGACCCCTTTTTTTGCGGATGGCTGCTCTGCCCCTTCCAGTTCATCCTGAACGTCGTCCCAGCCAACTTCTTCATCCTTTTTTGTTTCTTTTGCTTCTTCAGGCTTTTTTACTTCTTTTGCTTCTTCAGCCGACTCATTCTGATCCATGTAAACACACCCCTTTCCCTTTAACCTTCAACCTTCAACAAATTTTGATATCTCTACCGCCAGGTTCCCCCTGGAAAGCCCTGGCCGTCCCTTAAACTTAAGGATATTTTCTACATAACCATCCAGACTATCACTGCAATATTGATCCAGAATGACCACATCCCCCTTTTTCAGACTTACAATTTCCTTCCCGCTCAGCTCCGTTCTGCCTAACTCTACAGTCAGGTCTACATTTGAACATCTAAGCCCCTCCTTCAATCTGTCCTCCCACTCTTTATCAACCTCAAGCGTATCCTCATGATAACCTGCCCGTAATTTTTTCTCGAACGGCTTTACCGTTAAATAAGGTATGCAGAACGTCATCGCGCCTGAAGAAAATTCCAGGTCGATTTCAAATTTTATAACAATCGCAACGTCGTTAGGCGACATAAGCTGTGCAAACTGGGGATTGGTTTCTGATTTCTGATAGGAGACATCAAGTTTTACAATTGTTTCCCATACCTTTTGAAAATCAGAGAGGGCGCTTGATACAACTCGCTTTATTATATTATTTTCTATAGTTGTAAAATCTCTTCCCTCGACTTTAAACTTCGTCCGCCCGGATCCTCCAAAGATAATATCAACCAGCGCAAATACTACTTGTGGTTCAAAGCCAATAAGCGAACTGCCGCTTAACGGCTTCATTTGAAAGATATGAAGACTCGCAGGCACTGAAATTGCTTTTATAAAATCTACATACTTGACCATATCCACCGATAACGTACTTATATTAACGGCTCTTCTTAACAATGAGGACATAGTTATCCTGAACCTTCTGGCGAATTTTTCAGCCGTCGTTTCTACAATCGGCATCTTCTCATATACGACTCTATCCTGACCGGTTAGATCGTATGGCTGGACTTCCGATGGCTCATGCACCTCCTCCTCTTGTTCCGTCTCAATCTCACCATCTGATATCCCCGTTAAAAGGGCATCTATCTCTTCCTGTGACAAAACCTCAGACATCTATGTTGTCTCCTTTGGTCAGGATTAAGGATTAAAGGATTACCCCCCCTCAATCCCTTAATTCGCTTAATTGCGAATTTAGGAATTTAGGAATTTAGGAATTGAAGGTATTCTACCGATTTTAATTCCTTAATCCCTCAATCCCTCAATCCCTCAATCCCCTAATCCTTCTATTGTATAAGAAATTCAGTAAAATAGACCCTTCTGACCTGACCTTTAATAAGATAGCCATTAAGACGCACAGCAATCTCGTCTTTAAGACGCTGTTTTTTCTCAAAGCCTACTATATCTTTATAACTTTTTGATGAAAGGAGGCCTAAAATGCTGTCCATGACTTTTGGTTTTAACAGTTCCAGCTCAGACAGACAATCCTGATTAGATACTTCGATCTGGATCGCAGCCTTTAAGTACCTTTCACCGTTATCATCCATCAGATTTACGACCAGGCTGCCCATAGGCCAAATACCCGGTTTCTGAACAGTCTGTTCGGCGCCCGCTTTTTCCGAACCGGAATCACTACTCTTATAGTACGTCCACCCCGCAAAACCCACGGCCCCTAAAATCACTACCCCAAAAAATACTGCAATCCATTTAATGATTGATTTTTTACTTTTTTTGGGTTCTTCTTTTTTTTCTTCGAGTTCCTCTTCCTTCTCTTTTTCAACCATTGCCGCGCCCTCCTCAACTTAATTCGCTTCGCTCAATTCCTCAATTCCTCAATCCCTCAATCCCCCAATCCCCCAATCCCTTACCCTTTTTTAACGTCAAAATAACCTCCACTCTCCTGTTGAGTTCCCTGTTATGGTCGCTCACATCCGGAAGAAGGGGTTTTGAGTCCGCATAACCTGCCGCAGAAAGCCTTTCCGGAAGAATGCCTCCTTCAGAAATAAAATATTTGACGACACTTACGGCCCGGGCCGTTGAAAGCTCCCAGTTGGATGGAAATTGTTCATTATTTATGAGAACATTATCCGTATGCCCGTTCACCTTTATCCGGCAATCGGTTTTTTGAAGAATAGAGCAGAGGGCATTAAGAGCAGGGCGGTTTCTTTCTTCAATTTCAGCCATACCTGTCTTGAATAATAAGTTTTCTCCAAGGACAACGGAAACCCCCTCCTTTATCACCTTTACGTCCATTGCGCTTTCCTCTAAATACGCAAACATTTTGGCTGCCTCGTTTATATCCCTGGCCAATTTTCTCTTATCTCTTTCAAATATCAGGGCTCTGTTTCTCATGAGAATAACGAAAGGGGTAAAAATCTTCACATCCGCTTTTGTCCCGTATTCTGAGAGTTTAAATGTAGATCTTACAGAACGAGATGCCTCTGCCAGTTTGGATGCGTCCAGTTTTGAAAGCGAAAGGATTAAGACAAAAAATGTAAGGAGCAATGTCACCATGTCATTAAAGGTTAAAAGCCATTTCCCTCCCCCACCTTCTGGTTTTTTATGCTTATTTCCCAAAATAAAATTCAACCCTCCGGTTTTTTTGCCTGCCTTCAGATGTAGCGTTTGATTCGACAGGATGATACCGGCTGAACCCGACAGCAGTTAGCTTCTCCGAAGGAAGCTCCCCCTTCTCAAGCAAATACCGCAGGACATTGACCGCCCGGGTCGTTGACAGCTCCCAGTTCGACGGAAACCCGGAAGTGTTTATCGGAATATTATCCGTATGACCTTCCACTCTTATAGAAAAAGACGCTCTTCGCGCCACCTTTATTATCGCATTAAGACAGGGATATGCCTGTTCGTTCAGCACAGCCATTCCTGATGGAAAAAATACATTGTTTGCAAAGGTGGCTTTAAATACATTCCCGTCCCTTTCTATGCTGACCGACTTATCCAGACCTGTCTCACTGAGATATCTCCCTAAGGATTCCATACCAATTACAATGGATTTATCAGGACCTTCCATAACATCCGAAAGCTGGAAGATATTACTGCCTCTATCAGGCTTATCGTTTTCGTTTTCTATGAGCGCCTTTCCGTGCATGAAGTCTTTTATTTTCTTGGATTCGATAGTTGAATACGACGCAAGCATGGCAAAAAGAGCCACCAGAATCAGCACAAGAGAACAGTATATTGTCTGCCAGCCTGCAATAGGAGCTTCTCCTTCACTGTTCTTTTTGTATTCTTCATCCATCTCTAATCCACAGCCTTTCTCTTGTCCGGAGATATAAATGAATAGAGCTTCTCCTCTAATATCCTTGGGTTGTCTCCTGACTGGACAGCGAGAATACCGCTTATGATCAGTTGTTTTAGCATAACTTCACTGGAACTTCGCGTCTTCAGCTTGCCTGCGGCCGGCAGAAAAACCAGATTTGCCATGATGACGCCATAAAAAGTGGTTATTAGAGCAATGGCCATGGACGGCCCTATGGAGGACGGGTCATCCATATCCACCAGCATCTTTATCAATCCGATCAGGGTTCCAACCATTCCCATGGCCGGCGCAAAATTTCCCATGGTTGTAAATATCTCCGCGCCCAGCCTGTGCCTCTCGGAAATAAATTCAAGTTCCGTATGAAGAATCCTGGAAAGGGCGGCAGGCTCAATGCCGTCTATCATCAACATTATTCCTTTGGCAAGGAAGGGATCTTTAATCTCTTCGACTTTGTCCTCCAGGGCTAATATCCCATCACGCCGGGAAATCTTCGACATATCCACCAGTATTTCTATCACTTCTTCTGTTTTCAGTTTCTTCCGTAAAAATATATTCTTTGCCACCTTCACCACCCCGATGATATCCGACATGGGGTAGTTGATAAGCGAGGCGCCAAGAGTTCCACCCAGGACGATCATTGCGGATGGCAAATTTATAAACCATCCCAATCCACCGCCAACAGCCATGGCGCTGATCACAAGACCGAACCCGAACACAATTCCTAAAATAGTTGATATATCCATTATTAAAGTTTAGAAAAGCAAAGATTGTGCCATAGGATTGATGATTGATGATTGTCGATTGAAAAGACAGAGCGCAAGGATTGAGGAGTTAGAGGGATAGAGGGTGAGAAGGTTAGAGGGGTAGAGGGTGAGGGGGTTAGAAGGTGAGAGGGTTAGAGGGACTGAAAAAAATGAACATCGAACAGCATACTCCGCCGAAGCGGCTGCGAAGGCCGGGTCGAACGTCCAACATCGAATTTTGAATAAGGAATTCTGCCAATTTTAATCCACAGATTACGCAGATTACACAGATTTTTTTGCTTGTGCGTTGCACGCAGACAGGCGTGAGTTATTGGGTTAAATTCCCAGAAGCAGACTTCGGAGTAGTTCATTTAAAATGATAGAGCGAAGCGATTCTACAAATATTCAATATTCAATCGACAATATTCAATTGAAGGAGCAGAGCGACATCCTTATTCGACGTTCGAGGTTCAATGTTCGATGTTGGACGTTAATCTTTTAAAAGGGTTTTTGACGGGTTTTCAGAAATTTGACATAACTACTCAGATTGTCAGGTTCACAGTTCTCTAACCTTGAACCGTGAACCCTTGAACCTAAGTAATATTTATCTCTTGATGTTCATCAGCTCGGCCATCATCTGGTCGGTTACGGTAACAATCTTTGCGCTGGCCTGATAGGCTCTTTGCGCTGTAATCATATTGATGAATTCCGTCGCTATATCCGTATTTGACATCTCAAGCGAGTTCGGGCTGATCTCTCCCATACCCGCAGATCCGGGCTTATTCGGGACGGCAGATCCCGACTCCACGGTTGGACTGAAAAGATTCTTCCCCATCCGTTTCAGACCCGTTGTATTGGCAAAGTCTGCCAAAACGATCTGGGCGATATCGGATGTCTGGCCGTTGGTAAAGAAACCGCTGATTGTGCCATCCGCTACCACTGAAATGCTTTTCAATGAACCAGAGGAATATCCGTCATGAACCAATGTCCTTATCACGGATGTGCTTGCATAGCCCGTTACCACCTCCGCTGTCGTACCGTACAAATCCCATGATACATCACCGGCGTCTCCGATGGTTGCGCCGGTAATGGTTGGCATCGTCAGATTAACATCAGCAGGGTCTCCCTCTGTCTGATCAATGGTACATATAATGGTGTCATCTGTCGACCAAGGACCAGCATCAAGTGTAAGGGTGATATCAGCGCCACCCGCACCGTCAAGGTCTATTGTCAGTTCGGTACCACTTACCCTTGTAACTGCCGCATTTGTATACTGTGGGCTTGCTATCGTCCAACTTGCCCCAACCGCAACGCTTGTCAAAGTAACCACTCCATCCTGATATAACTGTCCCTCTCGGTTGATAGTTGTAACCGTAACATTACCAGTACCGCTGTCGACGCCTCTGGTAGTAACATTACTGGCACTGTACACCTTATCAAGAACACCGTTTGTATCAAATTTAAGACCCGAATAGGTCTGATCTCCAGGTGCAGCGGCAACGTTGTCGAGATAACTCTGGAAACCCCAGTATCCGTCTCCTTCCGTCTTTTGAAAGGTCAATTTGAGTGAGTGGATAGCGCCGAGAGAATCGTAAACCGTCTGGGATGCGTTGAATGTTTCTCCAGCAATCGTCGCAGAATCAAGATTTGCGCCGATAGAAATTTCAGTTGTGGCGGATGGTTCAGACTGTACGCCGGAAAGAGAAATGTTCGATACCGTATCAGGATCGCTTCCGCTAATATTATAACCCTGCACTTTAAAAGAATTGATGTCAACGAGGTAACCTTCATTATCCAGATTAAATGCGCCGGCCCTGGTGTAATACTTTCCGCCATCGGCATCTGTAACTATGAAAAACCCGGAACCGTCAATAGCAAGATCTGTGGCATTTCCCGTTGTCTCGAATGACCCGGGAGTAAATTGCGTTGTTATACCAGATACCTCCACACCACGGCCGACCTGCATACCGGCCGCCGATCCACCCGTTATGCTTTGACTTAAAATATCGCCAAAATGTATTTTCCCGGATCTGAACCCGACTGTATTGACATTGGCTATATTATTAGCAATGACGTCCAACTGCTTGCCGCTGGATGCCAGGCCCGAAATACCCGCAAATAATGAGCTTCCCATTTTTTATTACCTCCTTTTTTGTAAACCGTTCAGCCACAAAGGCACAAAGACACCAAGATTATAATAAACGCTACCATTTACACTTTTCCTGTCATTGCGAGGGAAGCATGACCGAAGCAATCTCTTGGAAATAATGGGATTGCTTCGTCGTTCGTTCCTCACTTCTCGCAATGACGGCTCGCAACTAAGGGGGTCTTCTTCAGCCTTCAGCCTTCAGCCTTAGTTTGGTTCATTCACAGAAATTACATTCCCAAAAGAAATATCCTGCCCGTTAACGGAAAGAAGGGGAAACCCTTCCTCAAAAGAAACCCCGGTTACTTTCCCTGTTAATATTGTATAAGAAGGCACCAAATTTCCATTGGCATCCTTTGCAGACACATCGAAGGTATAATTACCGGCCGCAACACCGCTGCAATCCCAGGTAACTGAATTTTCCCCCTCCTGTTGAGTTCCAAGTTCGAGGGTATCCACAAGGTTGGCCCCTTCATCATAAATTCTGACTGTAACATTAGCAGTTTCCGACAAATTATAAGCAAGGTCAACAGATGCTCCATCTGCTTTGATGACATTGCCTATCGCGGTTATTTCCTTGCCGATAAGACTTACCGATTGGGTATTATTTAACGAGGACTGATAAAGACCCAGGGTTTCTAATTGAGTATTCATATTACTCAACTGTTCAAGGCTGGAAAACTGCGCAAGCTGCGCTGTAAAATCCGTGCCATCGAGGGGATTGAGAGGATCCTGATGTTGAAGCTGGGCTATCATCATTGTTAAAAAATCATCCTTTCCCATCGTGCTTGTACTCGTCTGCAGAGTCTGCAAACTTTCGCTGCTGCTGCCGCCGATTATACTTTCTATGTCTGTCATTTTATACCCTCCTTCACTCCCCGGCCATGCCGGAATTATTACTAGGTTTTTTTTGACAGGATTAACAGGATATTCAGGATTAAAACATCAAAACTCATCTTGTAAATCCTCATCAAAATCCTTCAAAATAATACCCGGACTTTGTCATGCCGGACTTGATCCGGCATCCAGCGTATTTTCCTGGATGCCCGCCTTCGCGGGCATGACGGCTTTGGGGTATTTAGTTGTAAACTCTGTATGCACAGCCAATAATTTTCTCAGTCAATTCTTTGTATTTCATTTATATATATTCCTCAGATTATGATTTACTGGCTAATTAGAGTGAGACTTAACCCAAGTTTGTTCACTTGAAACAAAATCTTGTCTATCCTGTTATCCTGTCTGGTTTTTTTCAACCGTGAACCATGAACCGTGAACCGTGAACCATGAACCGTTACCTTTACGCAAACAAACTGACACGCCCTCCATGCTCGCCACTCTGAACACTCTGATTTTCTTCCTCAAGCGATGAGGGATCATGATTCAAGGAATCTTGCCCCACATTTTGGTCTTCTTCGTTCCCTTCCCGCTTTCCGCCTTCTTTAAATAATGTTTCGTTTTGCCCTGATCTATAATCAGCGCCATGATTAGCGCCATCCGATTTCTCCTGAACAGATACATTTATGGTATCCACGACCAATCCCTGATTGCGAAGAGAGCTTTTGAGACTTTCCAGATTTGACTGCAATATCTGCCTGACATCATTATTCTCCACCTGCAACATAACATGCACTTTATTATTCCTGACAAGCACATCCATATCTAATGTGCCCAGACTGGGCGGATTGAGCGCAATTCTCACCCTTCCGGACATCTTCGCGCCTGCTGCAATCTGATTGATCAAAGCCGTGGGTTTTATGTCGTAACTTCTCACGCTCTCATTAACGGCCGACGAGCTGCCGGATACATGAAAAGTGGTATTATTATGATATCCCCCTGCAGAAAAACCCCTGACAGATGGACTCTCCGGTTGCGGAGTCCCTCTATGAGGAATCTTTATAGCCTCTTCACCATTAAGGCTAAAAAGTTTCAGTGAATTTCCGATGTCATTTTTGCCGCCGCTATTTACAGGTGTAAAAAAATTTTTTTCTGTATTTTTTTCCGTCATGGCAGGCTCTACAGCGCTTTTTCCTTTCACA
>JAUVKS010000108.1 GCA_030596145.1 Pseudomonadota bacterium
ACTTGTTATTGATAATGATGTTCCATATCTTGCTGGTAATCAGCCTCTGAAATTTGATGCTATCATTTCGGACAGGTCAAATCTGGCCATAGGAATATTGACAGCGGATTGTGTTCCTATATTCCTGGTTGACAGAAAGAAGAGAGTGATAGGTGTTGTCCATGCTGGATGGAAGGGGACCTCCTTGAAAATTGCAGCAAAGGCTGTTGATACTTTCGTGAAGAGATTTTCCTCCAGCACAACCGATATCATTGCTGTTATCGGCCCCGCGATTGGGTGCTGTTGCTATCAGGTGGATGGAGTGGTTTTTGAGGCGATGAGGGGGGATGAAAGCCGGGAATCTTTTTTTAGCGAGTGTAACGAAAAAGGAAGGTGGATGTTTGACCTACCGTTGGCCAACAGACTTCAGATTCAAAACGCCGGTGTTCCTTCGGAAAACATATCCCTGGTAGGTATTTGCACATCCTGTCACGTGGACGACTTTTTTTCACACAGGCGGGAAATGGGAAAGACAGGGCGGCAGTTAAGTTTCATTATGTTAAAGTAGCTATCAAACATGTTACGGATTTGTATATATTTTTTGAGTTAAAAAACCACTTGACATGTTAATAAGTTTGATATAGTCAATCAGCAAATCTTGGAAAGACGTATGCGAAGTCCTTCCCCATTGAGTTATTCGTAAGTTCAAATTGGCTATCCGTTATTTAAATCCACATCTGGCAAGTTCGCAAGAAGTTTGAAAAATTTTCTCCTTAATGGAGGAAAATTTTGGTCAGAATTAGGATCTGATATTTTCGATGGTTATTCTTCCCCACTCACAGGGAGGAGGGGAAAGCACCTCTTTGCGAAACCATTACAATCTTTTGTCTTTATATAGTTTTGGAGTCCTATTTCCATTTTTTGGGAGATCTTAGTTTGTTGCATAATGGACAGGTCTGACTTTTGTGCTAATTTTTTAAGCGGAGTTAGTGTTCATTATGCATTATTTAAAGTTGTAGAGGGGAGGGATTTATGAATGTTGCAGAAATTAAGAAACAACCGATAAGTGAACTTGCCGATCTTGCAAAAGAGTTAAGCGTGGTCGGTGCCAGTGGAATGAGAAGGCAAGATCTAATATTTGCCATTCTACAGGCACAAGCTGAAAAAAACGGAATACTTTCCGGAGAAGGTGTGCTGGAAACTTTGCCGGATGGATTCGGTTTTCTAAGAGCGGTGGATTACAATTATCTTCCTAGTCCAGATGATATATATATATCCCCCTCGCAGATAAGGAGATTTAATCTGAGAACCGGAGATACGGTCTCAGGAGAGGTCAGGCCTCCTAAAAATGGAGAAAAATATTTTGCCCTCCTCAAGGTAAATTCTGTCAACTTTGGAAACCCCGAAGTAGCCAGGGACAAAATACTCTTTGATAATCTTACACCGCTATACCCTGAAGAAAAATTAAATTTGGAGTGCGATCCCGAAAATTTCTCGACACGGATAATGGACCTTTTTACGCCTATTGGAAAGGGACAGAGGGGATTAATAGTATCGCCTCCCAGGGCCGGTAAAACGGTCTTACTGAAAGATATAGCCAACAGCATAACGACCAACCATAAAGAAGTGATTCTGATGGTGCTTCTGATTGATGAGCGCCCGGAGGAAGTTACAGATATGGAGAGAAGTGTGGATGGGGAGGTTATTGCTTCGACATTTGACGAACCGCCTACACGACATGTTCAGGTAGCGGAGATGGTTATTGAGAAAGCGAAGCGCCTGGTAGAGCATAACAGTGACGTTGTCATTCTTCTTGATAGTATTACCAGGCTTGCCAGGGCCTACAATACAGTGGTTCCTCCCAGTGGGAAGGTACTTTCTGGAGGTGTTGATTCCAATGCCCTGCACAAACCAAAGAGGTTCTTTGGTGCCGCTAGAAATATAGAAAACGGTGGCAGCCTGACCATAATTTCGACGGCTCTCGTTGATACAGGCAGCAGAATGGATGAGGTTATTTTTGAGGAGTTTAAGGGAACCGGCAACATGGAGCTTCACTTGGACCGCAGGATTGCTGATAGAAGGGTTTTCCCAGCCTTTGACCTAATTCGCTCCGGCACAAGAAAAGAGGAAATGTTGATACCGAAGGACAATCTTAACAGGGTATGGATATTGAGGAGGTTTCTCCAGGACATGAATCCTGTGGATGCTATGGAGTTTATCATTGATAAAATTGGTAAAACGGAGAATAATCAGGAATTTCTTGATGCAATGAATCAGTAAAATTGGATTGAAGAGGAGGCTTAAAGGATATAGTTATGAAGAAAGATATTCATCCAGAATATACAGAGACCACAATAACCTGTATGTGTGGAAATGTTATTAAGACGAAGTCTACCAAGAAGGATATTAAAGTGGAAATATGTTCCAAGTGTCACCCGTTTATGACCGGGAAACAGAAAATTATTGATACTGCCGGTAGGGTGGAAAGATTTAACAGGAAATATGGACGCGCAGCTGAAAAAACTGCCTAACGGTTTACAGCGCTCAGTTGTCAGAGACCAGGAAACTATAGTGAAATCCGCGAGTTATTCTGTTTAGAAAATGGACAGGTACTTGTACAGACCGGTTATCGTTCTTGGAAAAAGAACACCTGACCGCTGATCCTTTGCTTATTATGATTGAGAAACTTAGAGACATTGAAAAAAGGTATGAAAGCCTGGAAGAGAAGTTGAGTGATCCCGTTGTGATCAGTAATCTTGCTGAGTACCAGAAATATGCCAAGGAACATTCTGATCTCCGCGAACTTGTAGAAACGTTCAGGGAATATGAGAAAACTAATTCTCAATTGAAGGAATATGAAGAACTTCTACAGGAAAATGATGACGAATTAAAAGAGATTATAAAAGAAGAAATTCCCCAACTTAGAGAACAACTCGATGCTCTGGAAGATAAGCTGAAGACTCTTTTGCTTCCCAAAGATCCCAATGATGATAAAAATGTATTTTTGGAGATAAGAGCGGGAACGGGGGGAGATGAGGCAGGACTTTTTGTCGCAGACCTTTTTCGGATGTATGCAAGGTATGCAGAGATTTACAGGTGGAAAATAGATGTTATGAGCAGCAGCCCTGTAGGTGGCATGGGAGGATTTAAAGAGATAATAATGCTTATCGAGGGGAAGGGAGCTTACAGCAAATTAAAGTACGAAAGCGGTGTGCATCGGGTGCAGAGAGTGCCTGTTACAGAGGCTCAGGGACGAATACACACTTCCGCCGTAACAGTGGCGGTTCTTCCTGAAGCAGAAGAGGTGGAGGTTAAAATCGATCCCAATGATCTGAGAATAGATGTATATCATTCCAGCGGACATGGGGGCCAGAGTGTCAATACGACAGACTCCGCCGTCAGGATTACCCATGTTCCTACCGGTTTGGTGGTTACATGTCAGGATGAAAAGTCCCAGCATAAAAATAGGGCAAAGGCTATGAAGGTGCTCAGGGCAAGGCTTTTGGATAGAATACTTGAGGAGCAAAATGCGGAGATCTCTGAAGCAAGGAAAAACCAGGTAGGAAGTGGAGACAGAAGTGAACGGATCAGAACCTATAATTTTCCTCAGGGGAGAGTTACGGATCACAGGATAGACCTTACACTCTACAACCTTGAGAATATTCTTGACGGTGACATAAAGGTTGTAATAGAGGCTTTGACCACCCATTATCAAGCTGAAACGCTTAGAAAATCCGCCGCTTGAATGATCCAGCCAGCAATTTGTTGATTTACACACCATTTGCCGTTCCCCCAAACTATTCGTTTCTGAAATTAAAATGTTATCATTAAATATTCTGAAGGTTTTAAACCGGATAACGCTCGATTTTAAGAACGAGGGGCTTGCTTCACCCAGACTCGATGCAGAGGTTCTCCTGGCTAATTATTTAAAAACGGATCGCTCAGGTCTCTACACGAAATTTGAAAGGTTGATTACCGATGAAGAGCTAAACGGGATTTTGAGTTGGGTTGAGAGAAGACAGAAGGGGGAATCGGTTGCCTATATTGTTGGCAAAAAGGAGTTTTGGTCCCTTATTTTCCAAGTGAACTCCACGGTGCTTGTGCCGAGGCCTGAGACGGAACTTCTTGTTGAAGAGGTTCTAAAAACCTGTTTGGGTCTGGATGATCGGGATATAAGTATTCTGGAGGTTGGAACGGGGAGCGGGGCGATAAGCGTGGCCATCGCATCTGAATTGAAAAGGATTCGTGTTGTTGCTACCGACGTTTCTGCTGAAGTCATTAAGTTGGCCGGGAAAAATGCCGAAAACAACGGCGTTGCAGATAAAATTTCCTTCCTTTGCGGGAGTTTGTTTGAACCTGTTTCTGGGAAATTTGATATAATAGTCTCAAATCCACCTTACATATCTGAAGAAGAATTTGACAGGCTTCCATTGGAGGTCAGGGATTTTGAGCCAAAGGAAGCTCTCATTGCCGGCCCGGAGGGGACGGAATTCCACTATAACCTTATTGTGGAAGGGAGTCGTTATTTAAAATTTGGGGGATGGCTTTGTATGGAGATGGGCGCCGGACAGAAAGCCGTGGTTGAAAGCATGTTTAGAGAAAACAAGACTTATGATAATGTATCTTTCAGGGCGGATTATGCCGGGATAGACCGGGTCGTAATGGCACAGAAGGCAGTAAGCAGTGAGCAGTAGGCAGGGAGGGGAGGGCATTGCCCACTAACTGCAAACCGTGGAGGTCATTTGGACAAGATAGTTATACATGGTGGTGAAAGACTTGAGGGAGAGGTTTGTGTTAGTGGTTCCAAGAATGCAGCTTTACCTATACTTGTATCTTCTCTCTTGACTGATGGATGGAACACCTTTCATAATATTCCCGATCTGGTTGACGTCAGGACGATCAAAAAGCTTTTGAAAAGTTTTGGAGCGGAAGTCGAAGAGGGGGAACCCCTGAGGATCAATGCTGGTAAAATAGGCAGTTGTGAGGCCTCCTATGATCTGGTGAAGACGATGAGGGCATCGATTCTGGTTCTCGGACCTCTCGTAGCCAGGATGGGGATGGCAAGAGTTTCCCTTCCCGGGGGCTGTGCAATAGGTGCCAGACCGGTGAATATCCATATAAAAGCGCTTGAAGCCCTCGGAGCGAAGATAAACCTTAAAGATGGTTATATCGAGGCAAAAGCGTCAAGGCTCAAAGGGGCCACTGTTTATTTTGACATTCCCACGGTTACCGGTACGGAAAATATTATGATGGCTGCTTGTCTGGCAAAAGGGACTACCCTGCTTGAAAACTCTGCGAGAGAGCCCGAAATCATGAATCTGGCTGAAGTGCTGAATGATATGGGGGCGAAGATCAGCGGGGCAGGTACGGATGTAATCAGAATAGAGGGAGTTGATAGTTTGCATCCTGTCGAGGCGACCGTCATACCTGACAGGATAGAAGCGGGTACATTCATGATAGCGGTGGGGATGACTGGAGGAGATGTAAAGATTAAGGGATGCGAACCCGGGCATCTTGATGCACTTATAGCCAAGCTGAGAGATACGGGAATGGATATTACAATTATTGATGGTGGTATCAGGGTTGTTAGTAAGGGGAAGATAAAGAGTGTCGATATAAAGACGCTTCCCTATCCTGGATTTCCCACCGATCTGCAGGCGCAGATGATGGCTTTTATGGCTGTGGGAAATGGACTCAGTGTCATCACGGAAACTGTTTTTGAGAACAGATTTATGCATGTAAGTGAACTGATGCGAATGGGGGCTGATATAGTGATTGAGGGAAATAACGCTATTGTGAAGGGTAATCCAAAACTCCGGGGTGCACAAGTCATGGCTACAGATCTTCGGGCTTCTGCTTCCCTGATTCTTGCCGGCTTGGTGGCAGAAGGGACAACTGAGCTTTCCAGAGTTTATCATATAGATAGAGGATATCAGAAAATTGAAGAGAAGCTTACATCCCTTGGTGCCAACATAAGAAGGGTGAAGGGGTAATATGAAGATTATTCACACCAAAGATAGAATTTTCGAAGAGGAATTCGATCGTATAAGAAATAGAGGAAAAGTTGTCGATGAGGTGTTGAAGGATGTTGTCAGGAAGATATTGGATGATGTTGCTAAGAGGGGAGATGCAGCCCTCTTTGAATATACTGAGAAGTTTGAAGGATTTTTTTTGAATGCTGATACCGTAGAAGTCAAACCCCATGAGATGGAAGCCGCCATAACAAATCTGGATGAGGGTGACCTAGATGTTCTGGAGTTTGCTGCCCGGCGGATAGAAATGTTTCACCGGAAACAGTTGCCGAGCTCTTGGCAGGTTAGTGAAGAAGAGGGGATTGAACTCGGGCAGTTGATACTGCCACTGGACAGGGTAGGTATATATGCCCCTGGAGGGCTTGCTCCCTATCCTTCCACTGTTCTTATGGCGGCGATTCCGGCAAGAATCGCAGGCGTGAGGGAAATAATCCTTGCCACTCCCTCAAAGGGAGAAAGGGTGAATCCTCTTATTTTAGCTGCTGCAAAATTGAGCGGTGTTGACAGGATATTCAAGATAGGAGGAGCCCAGGCGGTGGCGGCCCTTGCCTATGGCACAGAATCGGTTCCGCCGGTTGACAAGATTGTCGGTCCGGGAAATGTGTATGTTGCGACTGCGAAG
>JAUVKS010000127.1 GCA_030596145.1 Pseudomonadota bacterium
ACTTCCAGTCGGGGAGTGTCTCCGACCTCTTCCCGTTCAAGCTCCAGTGCCGCCAGATACAGGCCAAACCCCGCGGTGATGGCTATATCACCGGCGCCCTGCACAACCATTTCCTCTATCGCCCGGGCTACTTCCTCATGGCTGGCACAATAAACCGGCTCCACTTCCCGGGGCAGTTTTCTCCGGTCGATTATCGCCAGTTGCTTCCCTTCCAGGTAAACGTTATTTTCCAGGTCCATCAGCAGCGGTTTCTGCATTTAGGCTCCCTCTGGAAGGGTAAACCGCCACGCACAATGCCATTCTTCCGGATGCTCATCGGGAGGACACCCAATACACTCGGTCTGGATTCTTGAATCGATGCTTTCCGCAAAGAACCTGTATTCGACCAGGCCGGCGGATTTACACGGGTAATCATCAAGTCCCCTCCGTTTTCTTGCCGATTGAACTCGGCAGTCATTCATCTGAAAGACAACGGTATTGGGGCCTTCATCGATGATGGTCTGTACATTAATAAATGCGTACATTCGAAATGCCAGTGCCTTTTTCAATCCTTCGAGACCTGCATACTCCGGTAGACCCAAAAACTGCTTGATAGACCATGCCTCCATGGGAGAAAAACGTGTCCAGGTAGAATCATTGCAACGCTTGGCGTCGAACATATCGCGGGCATTTTCCACGGCCTGAAACCAGATACCGTCATTAGCAATCCAGTTCACACCAAGATTATTCATTAATTTGAGAAGATTTTCCTTCGACATGTCCAGTAGTACTTTTGGTACGCCATCTACCATTTCAAACCCGAGTACCTTGGCCAGCCTGTTCATCTGGATATTGTAGCTGTCATTGTGTGCTACTTTCATTATATCCAGTGCCTTTTTCATCCCTACCTGGTGTTCTACCTCTCTGAACCAGAGGGTATAGTGAACTATGATTCGATGAAACATATTCAAAACAAACTGTGCCATTTCTTCCTGGCTAAGATCCTCAGGTCTTTCAAGCTCTTTACTCATTTCAGATTCTCCTTTCCCCTTTTTGTAATTAATAAATATCCAGTTTAGAATTCTCCACCACCCATCGAAGGAATGGAATTGACGGAAACCTCCCCTTTGTAAATTAGCAGAAGTATAGGAAAGTGATGGTTGAGTGTCAAGGACTAACAGGCTTTTTTCTCTTGACAAAATTCCTGCTTCATTATACGGAACACAAGGATAAATCTATCTCACTTTCAGTGAAAAAAGTGACCATTAGAATTACCCATCTGATGTTTGCTATAGCAAAAAAACTGATATTGTGGTAGTATAAAGTGTTGTTACATATAGCTGGAAGGGAAGAACCGGCATTAACTTAAACATCGATGCCGGCAAAGAGATGTTTTTATATAAAAAAATTTTACGTAAGGAGGGACTAAGATGTATTTCGCAAAAGAGATGCTGGAACAATCCAGCACATTAAGGAAGAAATGGGAGGATGAAGTTAAGAGAGGTTTAGAAAAAAGAGCCGAGCTTAAGGAACGATTCTCCACAGTATCTGACCTCGAAATCAACAGGCTTTATGGTCCGGAAGACATTAAAGACATGGATTTTGAGAAGGATATTTCTTATCCGGGGCAATTTCCCTACCTGCGTGGTAACCAGGTTACCGGGCATCGTGGAAGGCTCTGGACTTTCAGGATGTTTTCCGGTTTCGGTACCGCCAAAGATACAAACGAACGCTGGCATCAGTTGCTGAAGGCCGGACAAACGGGACTCAGTACCGCCTTCGATTTTCCGACCCTCATGGGTTATGATACGGATGACCCAAAGGCCCGAGGCGAATGCGGCAAATGTGGTGTCGCCATCGACACCCTCGAGGATTTCATGCAGCTGGTTGAAGGCATTCCAATGGATCAGATCACCACTTCAATGACCATCAATCCGCCTGCAACCGCACTATGGGCCATGTACTGTGCCGCGGCTGAAATCAAGGGCATACCACTTTCCAAGATCGGCGGAACAATTCAGAATGATATGCTCAAAGAATTCATTGCCCAGAAAACTCTTATGTGTCCGCCCAAGCCATCGGTTAAACTGATCAGTGATACCGTTGAATTCGGCACAAAGCATGTTCCCAGATGGAACACCATCAGCATTAGCGGTTACCATATCAGGGAAGCCGGTTCAACCGCTGTTCAGGAACTCGCGTTTACACTTCGTGACGGAATGGAATACGTTGAGGACGTTCTGGAACGCAAAGGACTCGATATAGACGAGTTCGCTCCCAGACTTTCATTCTTCTTCAACGCACACATAGATTTCTTTGAGGAAATCGCTAAAATGCGTGCAGCAAGGAGGATTTGGGCCAAGGCAATGCGTGACCGTTATAAAGCAAAGGATGAAAGATCATGGTGGATGCGCTTCCATACCCAGACAGCCGGATGTTCGCTTACCGCTCAGCAGCCCTATAATAACGTAGTACGAACGGCTACCGAGGCACTTTCAGCCGTGCTTGGGGGAACCCAGTCCCTCCATACCAATTCACTCGATGAGGTCTGGTGCCTGCCCTCAGATTTTGCTGTGGACATCGCTTTGAAAACACAGCAGGTCATAGCAGAAGAAACCGGAGTTACCAACACGATCGACCCGCTGGCCGGATCGTACTACGTAGAAGCCCTTACCAATCAAATGGAAGAAGAGGCATGGGATTATATCCACAGGATTGATGATATGGGTGGGATGGTAGCCGCCATTGAGAAAGGATTCCCGCAGATGGAAATCGCCGACGCCGCATACAAGTTCCAGCATCAGATTGACTCGGCGGAAAAGATTATGATTGGCGTCAACAAATACGTAACCGACGAGGTACAGGAAATTCCTCTCCTGGAGATAGAAGATCGCGTTGAGACGGAGCAGATTGAACGGTTAAACGCCTTGCGGAGAAAGCGTGACAGCAAAGCAGTCAAAAGGTGCCTTGACGACCTCAAAAATGCCTGCAAGAAGGAAGAAAATGTTATGCCTTTCTGCATTGAAGCGGTCAAAAATCTGGTCTCTATGCAGGAAATCTGTGATGTGTATCGTGAGGTTTATGGTGAATTTCAGGATCCCGCAATGTACTAATTAAAACGATTCAGGAGGAAAATGACATGGCAGAGAGAAAACTTCGTATAATGGTTGCTAAACCAGGACTTGACGGGCATGACCGTGGCGCCAGAATTCTGGCAAGGTGTTTTCGTGATGCAGGGTATGAGGTAATCTATACCGGCTGTCACCAGACTCCGGAGCAAGTTGCCGCTGCGGCGATACAGGAAGATGTTGATTGTGTGGGGCTGAGCTGTCTCTCGGGAGCGCACCGCTTTCTGTTCCCTGCGGTTGTCGAATTGTTAAAAGAGCAGGGTGCCGATGATATAACGGTTATTGGAGGTGGCATAATACCCGCTGCCGATATCCAGTTTCTCTATGATGCGGGCCTTAAAGGTGTTTTTACCCCGGGTATCACCCTCGAAGATATCATAAAGTGGATAAATGAAAACATATCTTTAAAGGGGTAAAATAAAAAAAGTTTGTAGTTTTTGTTTTGTCGTTAAGAGCTAATCATAGAGAGGAAACGTAAATTAATGAAAATAACGAAGAAAGTGATGGAGGGGAATGTTCGTGCTGCTTCCCGTCTGATAAGAAACCTGGAAGATGATATTCCCGAAGCGCGGTCGACAATAAAACACATCTTCCCCCATACTGGGAAAGCCCATGTTATAGGTGTCACCGGTTCGCCGGGAGCTGGGAAAAGTACACTCATTGACTCCGTAATAAAAATGTACAGGGAAAGGAACAGGACAGTAGGCGTACTTCTCGTAGACCCGACAAGTCCGTTTACCGGAGGTGCGATTCTCGGTGACAGAGTTCGCATGCAGCGTCATACTGAGGATACAGGTGTCTTTGTGAGGAGTCTGGCCACCAGAGGCGCGCTTGGGGGCCTTTCCAAGGCGGTTGGTGATGCTATTCATGTGCTGGATGCCATGGGAAAAGATATCATAATTGTTGAAACCGTTGGGACAGGACAGCAGGAGGTGGAGATTATAAACCACGCTCACACTATACTTGTTGTTCTGGTTCCCGGCATGGGAGATGATATCCAGGCTATCAAGGCAGGTATACTGGAGATCGCAGATGTATTTGTGATCAATAAGGCGGATCGTGATGGTACAGGGAAACTGTACCGGGAGCTGATGAATATGCTCAACATGGTAAAGGACTTTCCCGGTGGATGGCGTCCCCCTATAATTAGAATAGAAAACGCGTTCGAACCAGGTCCGTTTGGGAAAAGTGTCGGTGAATTGTTTAGTAAAATAACTGAGCATTACCACAATCTTATCGAGAACGATCTTTTAGGTAGCCGGATACGACGTAAGAGATTGATGGAACTGAATGAGGCTCTCAGAGCATATATCCTTGAGCCGTTAATGAAGAAGCTTGTGGAAACCGGTGAAATGGAGCGTATGGTGGACAAGTTAATGAGAAGAGAAGCTGATCCATACACTCTCGCCGAAGGGGTAACCAAGAAGTATTTAAATGGGACTCCCTGACATCAGATCTCAGGCCCGGGAAGAGTCGCTTTTGCGGATTCCCGGGCCTGTTGTTTTTGATTTCCGTAAATTTCAAGTCTTTCCCCCTTCATTCTTTCTGAAAACTTTGCATAACTACCAAAAGCAGCATAGAGCTTTGGATTGTAGGGTCGGGTTTTACACCCGACCGCAAATGGTGGTATACCCGCCTGCCATTGCAAGGCACGAGCGGGCAGGTAAAATGCCATCTTACAGAATTGTGAAGCTCCGCCCTTCGGGCTCGCAATAACGAAGTAAAAACTTAAAGGAAACAGAAGGAATGCAAAAAACTCCGAAGGATGAACTGAGCAAGCGTGTCAGGACCTTACAGGCGCGCATGGAACCCGAACAGATTGACGGGGCACTTATCGTACACAATGTCAACCTGTTCTATTTCGGCGGAACGGTTCAACAGGCCTACCTGTTCATACCCGTTTCAGGAGAGCCGATATTCTTTGTCCGCAAAAACCCGGAGAGGGTCAAACGCGAATCCACCCTGGACAACATTGTTCCTGTACGTGGCCCCCGGGATTTGCCCGGGCTCTTGGCGGATTATGGATACCCCCAACTAAACAGGCTGGGTATGGAGCTTGATGTATTGCCTGTAAACCAGTATTTCCGTTACCTGAAGGCTTTGAAGCCGAAGGAAATAGTGGATATTTGGCCTGCCATTCAGGCTGTCAGGACTATCAAATCCGAGTATGAGATAGGGCTTATGAGAGAGGCGGCTTCACTCGCCGACTTTATGGTGGAGACCGCCCGGAACACACTTCGTGAAGGGATCACCGAAGTTGAACTTGCCGCTGCAGTTGAAGCGGCGGCGAGAGCGAAGGGACATCAGGGCCTGATTCGCATGCGGACATTCAATCAGGAAAACTACTGGGGGCATCTGGTATCCGGCCCGGAGGCCTGCGAACCGGCATTTATAAACAGTCTCACCGGTGGGTGGGGGCTTAGTACCGCGCTGCCTTCCGGAGCGGGAAGGCGTTCCATCAGCCGTCATGAACCGGTCATCTTTGATCTGTGTGCGTGTCTGAATGGATATATTATTGACCGTACCCGTACACTGTGCCTTGGGAGCCTTCCGGATAAACTGAAAAAGGCCTACGAGGTTACGATGGAGATCGAGCAGGCACTGGAAAAGATGGTTCGACCAGGTGTAACCGCCGGTGAATTGTATCTTGAAGCGGAGCGAATTGCCGAATCTTACGGTCTGGGTGAATACTTTATGGGTCGTGGTGACCAGCATGTCGGTTTCTGTGGACACGGAGTTGGACTGGAGGTTGATGAACCGCCTGTTATCACAAAAAGATCTGAAACGGCCCTGGCTCCCGGAATGGTCATTGCCATAGAACCCAAGTTTGGTTTTCCCGATGCGGGAATAGTTGGTGTGGAGGATACCTTTGTGGTGACGGAGACAGGCAGTGAGAAACTGACTTTCGCCGGCTACGACGTTGAGATAGACCAAGAGTAGTAAAGAGACAAGGTT
>JAUVKS010000104.1 GCA_030596145.1 Pseudomonadota bacterium
AGCCTGATAGACACCGATACGGAAAAGGGGAAATACATGCTGGAGGATCTCATTCACTACTTAAGGACCTCTCTTTCCAAAACGAGAGAGAACGCAAGTACCATCGGCCAGGAGATGGAGATGATAGAGGCTTACCTGAACATCTTCAGGGTTCGGATGGGCGAGAGATTGCGCTACGAGATAGACATCCCTGATACCATGAAAGACCTCCCCTTCCCGCCGATGCTGGTTCAGCCATTGGTGGAAAATGCTGTCAAGCACGGGCTGGAACCGAGAATTGAGGGAGGAGAAGTATCCATACGGGGAGAAGAAAAGGGAGATACCATCCGGTTGGAGGTTGTCGATACCGGTCTGGGCTTCCATGGAGATGGCGACATGGGTGTAGGTCTTTCCAATATCAGGGAACGGCTGCAAACATTGTATGGTGACAAAGGACGATTAATTCTTGAAGAGCTCCGGCCATCCGGCCTGAAAGCCATTATCGAGGTGCCTTATGCCAGAAATCAGGGCAATCATAGCCGATGACGAAGAACAACTGAGAAGCTATCTGAAATCAGGGCTCTCCGCCGTCTGGCCGGAGCTTGTCATATGCGGCGAGGCCGAAAACGGCAAAGAGGCCCTGAAATTGATAGAAAAGCACAGACCTCATATCGCCTTTCTTGATATCAAGATGCCGGGCCTTTCCGGAATGGAACTGGCCAGGAAAATTGCCGGAACCTGCTGGATAGTCTTTATCACCGCTTATGATCAGTACGCGGTGGAGGCATTCGAAAATGAGGCCATCGACTACCTTCTAAAGCCTGTAACGGATAAGAGGCTCAAAACAACGGTCAAAAGACTCCAGAAACAGATCGCGGATACCCATAAGCCTCCATCAGATCTGGCCGGGACAATGGAACGTGTGCTTTCCGCCCTCGAAGCCAAAAAGACTCACGGCTACTTGCGGTGGATAAAGGTCCTGCATGGAGACGGGATAAGGCTTATTCCGGTGGATGAGGTATGCTATCTTCAGGCCAGCGACAAATACACAGTGGTAATGACGAGAGAGGGGGAATCGCTCATCAAAAAGAGTATCAAGGAGTTATCTGCGGAGCTCAACCCCGATCAATTCTGGCGCATCCATCGGGGAACAATCGTCAATACAAACCAGATTGCCAAAGTAAACCGCTCCTTAACCGGCCGACTCGTTATCAAGCTCAAAGACCTGCCGGAAACCCTTACCGTCAGCAGGACATACACCCACCTCTTCAGGCAGATGTAGTTAATGGTGGAAGTCTGAACCCGAGTTCATCCGAAATCTAAAGTATTACAAAGGAAAAAACAAAGTGAAAATTATAGTCTTAAACGGAAGCCCCAAGGGCGATATAAGCGTCACCATGCAATATGTAGCCTATATCCGGAAGAGGTTCCCGCAGCATGAATTAAAAATCATAAATATCTCTCAGAGGATTGAAAAGATTGAAAAAGACGAGTCCACTTTTCAGGAAATCATGGACGAAGTCAGGACGTCTGATGCTGTGCTCTGGGCATTCCCGCTGTATCTCCTTTTAGTGCCCTCCCAGTACAAGAGGTTTATCGAGCTTATCTGGGAAAGGGATGCTCAGGATACGTTCAAGGACAAGCACGCTGCGGTTCTGACCACATCCATTCACTTCTTCGATCACACTGCCCACGATTATATGCGTGCCATCTGCGACGACCTGGAAATGAGGTTTGTGGGGGCATTTCCCGCCCACATGCGTGATCTGATGAAAGAAGAGGGAAGGGGAAAACTGTTCCTGTTTGCTTCAAGTGTCTTTGACACCATTGAAAAAAACGCTCCCGCGCCGAAAATCTTTAAACCGGTGATCCATGGGAAACTGGACTATATCCCATCGGCCGTCCAGGAAAAAATTGACGCCCGGGACAGGAAAGTGCTTATTGTCACAGATTCCGAGGACAGCCAGACCAATCTGGGGCGAATGATACAAAGATTCAAGGACTCCTTTTCCAGTTCGGTCGAGGTGATGAATATAAGCGAAATGAACATCATGGGACACTGCTTGGGCTGTCTTCATTGCGGGTTCGATTATGTTTGCCAGTACGATGGCAAGGATGATTTTAACGAACTTTACCGGACAAAAGTACAAACCGCTGATGTCCTCATTTTTGCCGGCACGATCGTTGACAGGTATCTGTCTTCAAGGTGGCATATGTTTTTCTGCCGGAGTTTCTTTTCCAATCACACCCCGTCGGTAGTCGGCAAGCAGATCGGACTCATCATTTCCGGCCCTTTAAGCCAAACGTCCACCCTGAGAGAGGTCATGGAAAGCTGGGTCCAGTTTCAGCAGAGTAACCTGGTTGATTTTATCACCGATGAATATGAGGACTCGGCCGAACTGGATCTGCTGCTCACCGATTTGGCCAGGCGACTCATCAGTTTTTCCGAAAAGGGTTATATCAGACCCAGGAATTTCCTTGGAGTCAGTGGGATGAAGATTTTCAGGGATGAGATATATGGGGGGCTGCGAGGAGTTTTTCAGGCCGATCACAGGTACTACAAAAAACACGGCTTTTATGATTTCCCGCAAAAGAATTATAAAAAAAGGCTCATGGCCGACATCATGACGCTTTTGACCAGGATACCACCGATCAGAAAAGAGTTTCCCAAGAGGATGAAAAAGGGAATGGTCCAGCCATATGAAAAGTATCTAAATAAATAACGATGCGAATAAGGTCATATTTAAATATGGGAAGTGTCCATATTTCCCCATATTTCTCTCCAGTGATTTGTGCCGAACAACTGGCGAGCACGTGCGGCAGAGTACGAATAAACCATCATTACGATAGATAAAATCGTTACAACCACAGCACCAACAATAGCTATGTCAACAACAGCTAAGCTCCGAAGATCCATAAAGGTAGGCAAGAAACCACAATAGAAAAGTATTACCTTCGGATTACTGAGAGTTATGAAAAGACCTCCCAGAAATCTTTGCCATCCGTTCTTTTTCCCAACGCCTAAATCAGAGTTAAGGAGAACTGGTTCTGCTGTCCACATTTTATATCCCAGCCAAATTAAGTATGCGCCTCCTATAATTTTTACAATAAAGAATAATTCTCCCAACGCATAAGCCACCGCTGATAAACCAAAAATGGCAAGTATCAAAAATATAAGATCGCCGATCACAATACCGGCAATTACATTAATGGACGAACGAAAGCCCGAGGAAAGTGCCTGAGCAAGAGATGCGAAAACCCCGGGGCCAGGCGTGGCTGCTAAAATCAGCATGGCTAAAGCGAATGCCAATGTGGATTCAACCGTCATAGATGTTTCCTTTCTTTAAGGGAACTATAAGGATACCATGCTTTCCTTTTATCCAGATTTTTTCCCACTCATGGCATCTATTCTTAACTTCAAAACCAACACCTTTTCTATGTTGCTATCTGGAAACTTCCACGTTTTATTCCCAGAATATTGCTTCATCAAAACAGATAAACCTTTTATCTTTTCGCAAAATTCATGTACTTCTTCAAGTTTTCCGTATCCGATAATGGACTTATATTTCATCCCCCAATTACATACCTTATCATTTTTTACTATTTCAGTCCCTACTTCAATTTCAAAGCAAGCATAATTGTTCTTCTTAATTATCTCGATTTTTCTTCCGATTTTTGCCGAATGAAAGTAAATGTTCCCATCTGAATATCCATAATTCATCGGAACAATATAAGGCACATTATTGTCACACAATCCAAGTCTGCATATTTCACCATTTTTTAAAATGTCTTCTAATTCATCGTTGTCATGTATTTCTTTTTCTTTTCTTCTCACTTTGCTACTCCACGAGACTTGTTGTAGGCATAACGTTGGAATTGAGCGGCAGCGCAAATGAATTTGCCGCGTCAGTGCCGCCGACGTTCTCACTATGATATTCCCCCGATAAAGTGGACACCTCTCATTTCATGCTGCAATCCTTTCATATTCCACCGGGCTTAAATAATTTATACTGGATTACAACATACTCCCCATCTTGCGCACCCGGAAGAGAGGTTGTATATTGCTGAGATTTGAGCTTTCTAGAGATCACTTTCCCAAGAGGTTTTCTGATAGCTTGGATAGTTTCTTGCCATTTGCCCTTACTTATGGCTGACTTGAAGTATTCGGCTGCCTCTTCCCAGCTCTCTGCATATTTTTCGCTGTCTACTAACTCCAGCCATATTTGTGCTGACTCTATAGCGGCTTTCTCAGATTTGAGATTACCCGTAGAAGCACATCCAACAATACAGAAGATTCCGATTGCCAACGCAAGTGCAATGTAATTCCTCATTCTCGTCCTCCTTTCTTGCAACACCTCGTTACACCTAACGCTGGAGTCCACCTGCAGATGTGAAGAGTAGCGAAATACCGGTCAGGTGGACTGACAGATTGAGCAGCCTTAAAATGCAAATAGCCGTTGTAAGACAGAAATAACCTCCAACTGGGTTTCTGGATTAATAGAACCAAGCTTTTTTATAAGTCGTGTTTTATCTATCGTTCGTATCTGATCTAAAACGATTTGCCCTTTTTTCTTTTGAAATTTGCAGGATACTCTTGTGGGATAGTCCTTCCCGGCTGTAGTCATCGGGGCAACTATGACGGTGCGAATATGTCGATTCATTTCGTCAGGCGAAATAATCAAACAGAGTCTGGTTTTCTGAATTTCAGATCCAACAGTAGAATCAAGACTTATCAAATATACATCGAATCGATTGACTACCATTGCCATTCTTCTTCATCCCAGGAATGTGATATATTTTCGGTTCCGTGTATCAGCTCGTCATCATCTTTTTCGGCCATTGTTTTGAAAGCAAGATCCCAACCAACTCTTGGGTTTGAAATAGGACGGATAATGATTTGATTATTTTCTACTTCGAGCTCAACGTCCTCCATTATTCCTGTTTGCTCAAGTATAGGTTTTGGAATACGGATGCCTTGGGAATTGCCAATTTTTATAACACGTGCTCTCACGGTTTACCTCCTTGACTCGATAGGTAACTACATTGTAATTACATTAGTATGGGATGTCAAGGATTTATTATGTTCGTTTCCAGTTTTAGCTGCCCAATGCGGAATTGACCGGTAACCGCAGACGGCGCGGGCCGGAAAACGCGAAGCGTTTTACGCATAGTGACGGCAAGGCGACAGCCCCTACGAAAGAGGGATTATCTGGACGAAGGTTTTTTTATTAACTTCATCTTGATTTGTTTCTTCAATTGAATCTTAACATCCTTTTTAGGTAATTTATAATCTAATGCCGAGTTGCGCGGAACCCCGACTTGGCGGGGAGGGAAAGCGTTATACTTTTCTTCCCCACCAACCAAGGGGCGGCTCATATGTGTGTTATGCATTTTCATCATTTTCTATTCTCAACGGTTGGGTATATTGAATATTTGAATCACTTCACAGGGATGAATACCTTTGCAGTAAGATTTCCATCATACCCGCTTTCCTCATAACCAGTTATAAAACTTTCTTCGTAATAAATGCATCCGGGTTTTTGATGATCCTCTGTGTATCCGTTCTCTGGAATCCATTTTTCTGTGATATACTTCACTGTCATAAGTACATCCATATTTCCTCTTTTGGTAAATGAAGTGACAGCGTAATTACCTGCGGGAATTGTAATTGTTTCCATTCCCTCGGGAATTTCGTTGTAGTTACTAACTTCAACTCCCATGTAATAATCAAACTCGGGGGAGTCCGCTTTTCTATCAATGACACAAAAAAATCCAATCTTTGCTTCTACTACTTTTTTTGCTCTTTGGTGAGCTTCTTGATTTTTCATAACGTTTTCTCTATGTGGATTGTCCTATCCATGTCAGTGTATTTGTACCCTCTAATTCATGAAACTGGCTAATCGCTTTTTAATCATTTTCCATTGTATCATCTCCCAAACACCTTCCTTGTTTGTCATATTTTTATCTTCTTAAAATGGTTCGGTTATTGACCACTATTAATCGGTAAAAGAAAGCAGTATCCGACCAGTATCTGCTTCAAGATTGAGCCAAGCCTGCCTAAGGGACACCAGGGCCAGGGCCAAACGACTCTGTGCTGCGATAAAGTCACGCTGGGCTTCATTCAGACGCACCAGAGAGCCTAGTCCTGCTGCATACTCTTTTTCTACCAGATCACGATTTTGGCGAACCAGGTCAGCATTAGAACGTTGAAGAACCAGCTCCTTCTGGGCGGAGTTCAGTTTTGCCAGAGATGCACGAACCTCGGAACTTACCTTTAGCCTTACGTCCTCCATTGCTTTTTCTACTTCAACCTGTTTGGCTTTTGCTTCCCTGAGCTTTGCACGGTTCGCTCCTCCGGCAAAAAGATTGTATTCAAGGATTACGGCCACTGTATTACCGAAATCTTCATTCTCAAAACTTCCATTCCCTGCCCTGTTCCCCTCCATAGTTGCCAACAGGTTAACAGTGGGGAAAAATTTGGCACGGGCAATTTTAATTTCTGAAATGGTCTGTTTTAACGAAAATTCGCTTTGCAGAATATCCGGACGGTGAGATTGTGCGTAGGTGATAAGGGGCTCGGGGACAGGTGAAAATAGTTCCTCGGGTGTTTCATGTTCAAGCTTTGCCAGTTCGAGGTTTGCAGGAAAAACCGCTCCCGGAACCCCTAAAATAGCGGCCAATCCGAACATGGCCACTTCATGGGCTTTCTCTGCATTTATCCGTTTGGCTTTGGCCGAGTTGACCCGGACTTCAAAGTTCAGTTCATCACTCAGCGAGCCGCTTCCTACACGGCGACGGGCTTTGGCTTCCATGAGCTGCTGCTGGTTAAAGACTTCATCTGC
>JAUVKS010000089.1 GCA_030596145.1 Pseudomonadota bacterium
CCAGAAACGGCTCATATCGGGATAATTGGGCACGCCTTCGAACATTACCGAGGTGGCGCCGTTGCAGAGCGGCCCGTAGACAATATAACTGTGTCCCGTGACCCAGCCGATATCGGCGGTGCACCAGAAGACGTCATCCTCGTGATAATCGAAGATCATCTTGTGCGTATATGCGACAAAAACGAGGTATCCGCCGGTGGTGTGCGTAACCCCCTTCGGTTTTCCCGTGGAACCCGAAGTATAAAGTAAAAAGAGCGGATCTTCCGCATCCATCCACTCCGGCTCGCAATCGGCGCTGGCCTTCGCCATCTCATCATGCCACCAGAGGTCTTTCCCCTCACTCATATCACATTTGATCTTGTCGCCGACCCTGTTTACAACAATGACCTTCTCTATGGAGGGGCAATCCTTGAGCGCATCATCGGCGCTGGCCTTCTGCGGCACGGCCTTGGCCCCGCGGAAGGTGCCGTTGGCAACCACTAGAAGCTTGGACTCGCTGTCCTGAATCCTGTCTCTCAGGGCGTCCGCGCTGAATCCGCCGAAAACTATGCTGTGCATAGCGCCGATGCGCGTGCATGCCAGCATGGAAATCGCGAGTTCCGGAATCATCGGCAGATAGAGGGTCACCCTGTCTCCCTTCTTGATGCCGTGCGACTTGAGAACATTGGCAAACTTGCAGACCTCTTCATGAAGCTCCTTGTAGGTATAGGCCTTATCTTCGCCGGGCTCGTTGCCTTCCCACTGTATGGCTACTTTATCACCCCTGGTCGCGAGGTGCCTGTCCAGACAATTGTAGGAAATATTGAGCTTCCCACCCTCAAAATACTTGACGTAAATGGGGCCCTTTCGGTGATCAAAGTTGTAATCCTCAACCTTGTCCCACTTCTTGAACCAGTCAACATACTCTTCCGCGATCTCACCCCAGAAACCTTCGGGATCTTCGATGGAGCGTTTGTGGAGCTCTTCATACTGTTCCTTGCTATTGATGAACGCCCTCGCTCTCGTACCCTCCGGCACCGGATAGATATCCTTCAACTGAACCTTTTCTTCACCCATCTTATTAACTACCTCCAACTGTATTTTTTACTGTAATTTAAACTGGCGGAGCATAACTTAACAGCCCCTCATTGTCAAGGAAAAAAGCTTAATAACTGTATAGACTTTCCGCTTTATACTGTTTAACTTGAACCTTGAGATTCGCGCCTTCAGCCTTGAGCCATTTTATCAAAAAAATCCTTGACAACTTTATTCGGTGGTGTTACGTTCGAAAAAAATTAATCAGGTGAAAAGGGTAATAAGCTGCCTTGAACACCGGATATCACAAAGGGGGTGGTGCCGAAAGGCTAATTTCAGGATTCTTCGGGAGGGGCTTATGCTCTCTGCCGGAGCTTGTAATTGTGCAGAAAGAAACAAGATTAAACCAATAGTAAAATTAACAGGAGGAGAACATGAAGAGATTTTTGGTAGTTTTATTTGCGCTGGGTCTTATTGTGGCGTTTAGCGCGCCCGCAGCAGCGACAGATGTAAAGTTCAGCGGTTCATACTATGTCGTGGGTTACCATGATGATAATCACGACCTGACCACGACTGGCGCCAGCAGTCAGTTCTACGCGCAGAGACTGAGAGTGCAGACAGTCTTTAAGGTAGCGGAAGGCCTGACACTGACCACGAGATTCGACGCCATGGAGAATGTGTGGGGCGTTACAAAGAATATGGCTTCGGATGATAACATCTCATGGGAACGCGCCTATGTAACCTTTAAAACAGGTGTTGGTAATTTCTATGCCGGTTACATGCAGGGTGGTACCTGGGGTACCGTCTTTGCCGACAGCGCAGTCAGCGTACCCAGGATCAAATACGTGACCGTCTTAGACAATCTGATACTCCTCGCCCTGCTCGAAAAGGGTATCGAGGGTGATATCGGAACCCTGACGACTGACAGTGACTATGACAAGTACGCTCTGGCCTTCATCTTAAAATTCCAGGGCGGACAGTTTGGTGTACTCAACTTCTACCTGCCATACAAAGCTGTTGAAACTATGGACATGTGGAATAACTATCTGGCACCTTTCGTCAAGTTGCAGATGGGTCCCGTTTACCTCGAGGCAGAAGCAAGTGTCTTCTTCGGCAAGACAGAATACGATTCTGGTGCACCAACTGTGGACAGAAAGGGATATAATGCCTATGTCATGGCCAATGTGGATCTGGGACAGTTCTATGTGGGCGGTCAGGCCGCCTATGTATCGGGAAATGATCCCGCTACACCCGAAAATGAGGCCGGATTTGTCGGTGGTGAGGACTGGGATCCCTGCTTGATCCTCTGGAATGACAATATCACCAAATGGATGGGTCCCATGGGTACAGCGGCCACGACTAATGATTCTATGACAAATGCTCTCTTATTCCAGGGTTTTGCCGGTCTCAAACCGACGGACAAACTGAACATAAGAGCAAGCTACACAATGGCCTCGGCTGATGAGAAAGGCGCTAACATCGATGATGATTACGGTACAGAGTTTGACGTCACCGCGACCTATAAGATCTATGACAACCTGAGCTATATGGTAGGCTTCGGTTATCTCTGGACCGGTGACTGGTTCAAGGGTACCAGTGCAGCTAACCAGATTGATGACAACTATCTTGTTGTGAACAAGCTGACGTTGAAGTTCTAAAACCGCTTAGTTGCAGGGTTGGGTTTTATACCCGACCAGGATAGTACTTAAAAGCCCCGGGGGATTATTTCCCGGGGCTTTTTTTATGCTAACAAGCAAAGCCTGAAGGCTTGCGCTACATCACCACATCTCCTATGTAGCACAGGGCTTTAGCCCTGCATATTCGCGGTGGTATATTAAATGCCACCCTGCATTTCTGTAACGAGAATTGCAGTTGACCTGCTGATGGGGGTATGGTAAATTTTATTCATTCTTCATTGAGTACCGGGGAATTTGAAGGCTGCAGGAATCAAGAAGTGATGCATTCGTAAAAAGTCTGTCATTCCCGCGTAAGCGGGAATCTATAGAGGGCGAAGCACTCGAAAAGACTGGATTCCCGTTTTCACGGGAATAACAAAATTGTGCATATTGCGACTTTTTACGAGACTGTCAAGAAGTAACAGGGAGAAGGAGCATAGTATGCCTATCTACGAATATGAATGTGTGAAATGTGGTCATGTCTTTGAAAAACTTCAGAAAGTGGGCGAAGGGAGTGAAAATCTTCCATGCCCGGAGTGCAAGACAAAAAATCCGAAGAAGCTCGTTACACGTTTCAGAACCAACCTCTGGTCAAGTTTCCTCGATGACATGGACAGGAAGATAAGCCCGCATAAGTTTAAGTAACCATGAAAAGATAGATTCCCAATCAAGTTGGGAATGACAGAGACTCAAGTTGGGAATGACAAGGGGGGAAAGCATGGGAACGACAAAGGTGGAAGGGCACGAGAATGACCGAAAAGGAAGAACATGAAAATGACATAGAACATTGTGAGAATGACCGAAAAAATTATGGCAATAATGAAAAATAAAGTCGTCATTCCCGCATTCTTTCATCGTCACCACATTCTTTTGTCATTCCCGTATCCTTTTGTCATTCCCGTACCCTGTTGTCATTCCCGTATCCTGTTGTCATTCCCGCGGAAGCGGGAATCTGGTTATGCTGAACCTATGAAATCTTATTTTGTTTATTTACTCACAAACCATACCAGAACAACACTTTATATTGGTGTTACGAATGATTTAAAACGCAGAATATACGAACATAAAAATGGTCTTGTCGAGGGATTTGCTGAAAAATATCGCCTCTATTACTTGGTGTACTTTGAAGAGACAAATGATATTTATTCCGCCATCGAAAGAGAAAAACAACTAAAAAAGTGGAACAGAAAGTGGAAAGATGAATTGATTGAGGAAACAAATCCTGAGTGGAACGATTTAAGCAATGGATGGTTTGAATGATAGATTCCCAATCAAGTTGGGAATGACAAGAGACTCAAGTTGGGAATGACAGAGACTCGAGTCAGGAATGATAAGTTACTTGGAAGGAGTAACCCGAAATAAATAAAATCTATGGTAATACGGCCGGTCTTAAGGCCGGACAGATCAAAAGAATAAGACATCTTTACAGAAGGAAAATCCCCCCGGACAGTATCCTCACCCACGAATTCACTCGGAACCTTACCGAACTCTCCCGGGAGATTAACAGGCAGATCGGAATACTCATAAGCCGAAGTGGTGAGATAAACTATGTCATCATCGGAAGCCACAGGGAAATAATGATCCCCGATCTCGGCGCATTCAGGGGTGCCTCCACCCGTCTCAAGGGTCTTCGACTGATTCATACACACCTGAACGGAGAAAAGCTCACCCAGGATGATTTAACCGACCTGGCACTTCTCAGGCTCGATCTGGTCTGTGCCGTGGAGGTTGATCCCAATGGAATTCCGGGGGTAGTACACACCGCCCACCTGATCCCCGAAAACCCGGAGGGAAAATACTGGCTCTTCCTGAAACCGGTTCGCCCAGCCGAGATGGACATCAATTTCACCGATTTCATCCAGACCATGGAGGAAGAGTTTGCCAGAAAACAGAAGACAAAGAGGGTGGACTCCGCTGAACGCGCATTCCTTATGAGGGTGGAGACTGATCCACTCTATGACAGTCAGAATTCCATAGATGAACTGAAGGAACTTGCCGGATCATGCGGCGTTGAGGTGCTCGATTACGCCATCCAGCACCGTAACCGGATCGATCCAAAGTTCCTCTTAGGAAAAGGGAAACTCTCTGAACTCATTATCAAGGCACTTCAAATGGGGGCAAACCTGCTCATCTTTGACCATGAACTGACCCCAGCCCAGATACGCACCATCGCCGATTTCACCGAATTGAAGGTAATCGACCGCACCCAGTTGATACTGGATATCTTCGCCCGGAGGGCGCACAGCAGCGAGGGAAAGATACAGGTGGAACTCGCACAGTTGAAGTACCTCCTCCCCAGACTCACCACAAAAAACACCGCCATGTCCCGTCTCACCGGAGGCATCGGGGGCAGAGGACCAGGAGAGACAAAGCTCGAGATTAATCGCAGGAGGGTCAGGGAGCAGATTGGCCGCTTGGAACAGGGCATGAAAAACATTGAAAAGGGAAGGAAGCAGCGCAGAGTAAAGAGGGGGAAAAGGGGGCTTCCCATCATATCTATCATCGGTTACACAAATGCGGGCAAGTCCACACTCTTAAACACTATGACAAAAAGCAGGGTCTTCACAGAGGACCGCCTCTTTGCCACCCTCGACCCGAAAAGTTCAAGACTCCGCTTCCCGAGGGATGCCGAGGCGATTATAACAGATACCGTCGGTTTTATCAGAGATCTTCCACGGGAACTCTTTGCCGCATTCAGGTCAACCCTTGAAGAACTGAATGAAGCGGATGTCCTCCTTCATGTAATAGACATAAGCAATCCGAATTTTGAGGAACAGATAAGGGCGGTCGAAAAGGTTCTGGAAGAGCTGAACATAGCGAATAAACCAACCATCAGTGTCTTCAATAAAGAGGACCGCTTCCCCGACAAACCACTTCTCGAAACCCTCTGCCGCCGGTTTCAGGCCACGGCCATATCGGCACTCAATCCGGAAACTCTCCATGTATTGATAGAAAAGATGGAGGAGATGATTGTTACATAATCCCCTTGTACCATCCTCCGTCAATCTGAATGGCGGCACCTGTGATATATCCGGCCAGCTCTGATGAAAGAAAGATCACCAAGGCGGCAAATTCCTCCGGAGTCCCGAGCCTACCCATAGGTATCTCAGACTCCCATCCTTTTATAACCTCCGCCGGTGTTGTATTCTTCTTCTCGGCAACAACCTTTGACAGGCTTCTCACCCTGTCTGTCAGGGTATACCCGGGACATACATTGTTAACCGTCACGTTATAGGGCGCCAGCTCATTTGACAGAGATTTGGCAAGACCTATCACGCCGGAACGGACAGTATTGGAGAGGATCAATCCATCGATCGGCTGTTTTACCGCAATGGATGTCATGTTGATTATGCGCCCCCATTTTTTCTCCTTCATTACCGGAATGGCCTCGCGAGTCATGGCAATGGTGCTCAGCAGATTGAGCCTGAAACCATATTCCCACAGATCGTCATCTATCTCAAGAAAGGTTGCCGAGGGGGGACCACCGGCGTTGTTAACCAGTATATCTACGGTACCGTAATGTTCAATGGACTTCTGAACAAACTCTTTTGCCTGCTTGGTATCCGTAAGGTCGGCGGGAATGGCAAGCACCTCACCACCCGTCTCTCTCTTGATTATCTCAACTGTCTCCAGAAGGTGGGGATCATCAAGGGCACAAATAGCAACCTTCGCCCCCTCTCGCGACAGTTCAGTGGCCACGGCCCTGCCAAGCCCCATACTGCCCCCGGCAACAAGTGCCACTTTATCCTTCAATCCTAAATCCATTTTACCCTCCTGTAAATTTTTTCAGCTTACAGCCTGTAGTGTTCATAACAAATCCTGACAGTCCAGTCAATCCTGTCCTTAAAATCCCCCTTTAAAAAAGGGGAAGATTATATGCTTCCCCCCTTTAGTAAAAAAAGGGGGGGGGATTATACCTCCAAGTCATAAAAAATAATTATTGACATTTTTATCCCCTTGCTTTATTTTAATAAAAATTTTTAAAAGGTTTCCTGAAAATGATTAATGATTCAAGAAGAAGCTGCAAGAACTTAACAGACTTATTATTGTGCCTGTTGTGCCTCACTCTTCTTCTGCAGGGACTGTACCCTGCACCCGTCGTTTTTAGGAAAGAATAAAACAAAAGAACAAGAGAGTTCCTAAAGGCTATGGGTGTAAAAACCATGGCCTTTTTTTTATTTGATGGCTTCGTAAAAAGTCCAACTTCTGCGTTGCGCTTCATTCTCCGTCATTGCGACGTACTATAAAGTACGCCTCATTCCTCAGAATTTACGCGCCTTGACCGGAGGCGCATCCCGTGAGGGGGCGCAATATGATTAATTATTCCTTACCGGGAAGCTTCGTCCTGTGGGCGGTGAGCTTCCATTTGGAGCTTATTACTTTGCCATCCCTATTTCGCCGATCTGCAAGTTCACTGTATTTGAAAGAGGAGAGAGCATGCACGAAATAATATGGCATGGAAGAGGTGGCCAGGGGGTAGTAGTTGCAGCGCAGATACTGGCCGCATCAGCCTACATTCAAGGTTTTAAGGGAGTAACATCCGCGCCTACATTCGGCCCGGAAAGAAGAG
>JAUVKS010000010.1 GCA_030596145.1 Pseudomonadota bacterium
TAACCGGGTACTCGGTTTCATATCTCCCCTCGGCCTTGAAAAAGTCAGCATACTGGATACCCTAGGAAGAGTCCTCGGTGAAGATATATACGCTAATCGAGATATCCCCCCGAAAAGCAACTCGGCCATGGACGGCTATGCCCTGAACTCAGAAGACACAATGGGTGCCTCCAGCGAAAACCCCCTTATCTTCGATGTCATCGAAGACATTCCAGCCGGATATCTCCCTCAGAAGAGTATAGGTTTCGCGGAAGCAGCCAGAATCATGACGGGTGCACCAATACCCGAAGGGGCTGATGCTGTCGTAAGGGTGGAAGATACCGAAAAGGACGGCAATGGGGTGAAGATATCTGCTGAAGCCGCGCAAGGACAGGACGTAAGGTTTGCGGGAGAAGATGTTAAAGATGGTGAACTTGTCCTATCCCATGGAAACATCATCAGACCGGCGGAAATAGGAATGCTCGCTTCTCTTGGACGTTCCTTTGTGTACATCTATCAGAAACCTCTGGTTGCCATTCTTGCCACGGGAGATGAGCTTGTCGACATCGATGGAAGTTTGTCACCAGAAAAGATCATAAGCAGTAACAGTTATTCGATTGCCGCTCAGGTAATAGATTGCGGTGGTATCCCCCTCCAGGTAGGAATTGCTAAGGATACAAAGGATGATCTCATCTCAAAGTTTAAGGATGCTATGCGAGCCGATATAATCGTATCATCCGGCGGTGTATCGGTTGGTGATTACGATTTTGTAAAAGATGTAATGAAAGAAATTGGGGTCAAGGTCGAATTCTGGCAGGTAGCAGAAAGGCCAGGCAAACCTTTTGTTTTCGGGACAATAGAAGGAAAACCGGTTTTTGGGCTTCCAGGTAATCCAGTATCGTCAATGATCACCTTTGAACAATTTGTAAGGCCTTCCATACTAAAAATGACGGGGCATAATAAAATGTTTCGCAGGGCGATAAAAGCCACCCTCAAGGAAGACATCAGAAAAAAGGAAGGGCTGACATACTTCATTAGAGCCCAGGTAAAATATGAAGAAGGTGAATTTATCGTCACAACGACCGGTGAACAGGGTTCCGGTATCCTGAAATCGATGGTTCTGGCAAATGGGATCATTGTTCTCCCGGAAGATGTAACCTCCGTTGAAACGGGTGACGAGGTTACGGTCCAGTTAATCGACGACTCCCTCGATCTGACTATACAGCCGGGATATCTTAAGCTGTGAACATTCAACCATAAAATGTCAATATTAATGGTTTCGCAAAAAGTCTGTCATTCCCGCCTATCTGCCGTGCCTGCACAGGCAGGCGTAGGCGAGAATCCATAGAGGGCTAATCAGTTGAAAAGACTGGATTCCCGTTTTCACGGGAATGACAAAAATGTGCATATTTCGACTTTTTACGAGACTGTCAATATTGACATTTAGCATCAAATTCAGTAATACTCCTTTATGCGGAAGTGCCAAGGTCACTGGTGGGCCTCCTGGACTTCAAATCCAGTGTGGGGCGCTAGAACCGTCCCAGGTGGGTTCGATTCCCATGCACTTCCGCCATAACTACTTGAATTTATTGAATCCACCTTCTTTTTTCCGTCCCCCGGATGTACCCCACAAACAGTATAATCCTCCCTTCCAGCAACCTTCTGTTGAACTCAATCTGAACACGACGATAATTAACGCTAATCAGTCTTACTAAAATCGCCTGTAAAGTCATCTTGAGACATGCTGATCTTTTCACAAAGCAGCATCATACTGGGAAGGTCAGTGATGTGAAATCAATAAGATGGGGGAATATCTACGGAGAAACTACGAATCGGGGTAAGGTATTTATATGCCTCACCCCGATATATCGAAAAGAGTGGGATTCCGCGTCTGTCATTGCGAGGCTGATGAAGTCAGCCGAAGCAATCTCAAGACAAACTCGGAACAATCTCTTACAATTATGCAAGGATCTTAGTACACCTCAAGGTCGGTAGACCCGGATACTCCATCACGCGTTGCGCTTATCGTGGTCGTACCCTCCGCAAGAGTGGTGGCAATACCTTTAGATTCATCGGCATTGCTTATTCTCGCTACTAATTCGTCAGAGGAATACCACGTAGTATGATTCATAAGATTTAGCACTACACCATTAGTATATGTTCCGGCTGCTGTAAACTGCTGAGTAGAACCAAGAGGTACTGATGGGTCTGCTGGAGTTACCTCGATAAATACCAGTTCAGCATCTGCGACAGTAAGCACCGTAGCCCCCGTTATTCCCCCAAACGCTAACGTTGCCCTGATCGTGGTCGTGCCTACACCAACAGTGATAACGAGACCTTCAGATCCGGCAGCGTTACTTATTACTGCTTTTGATCGATCAGAGGAATACCACGTAATCTGATTTGTGATATCTTGAGTTGAGTTATCGTCATATGTGCCGATTGCCGTAAACTGTTGAGCAAGACCAAGGGGCACTGATGGATTTGCAGGGGTCACTTCGATGGATACGAGTTCCGCAGGTGTGCCGGTAAGCATGGTAGTCCCCGTTATCCCATCAAGCTCCGCGCTGATAGTCGTCGTACCCACCCCAACAGTAGTGGCAAGGCCTTCAGACCCGTCATCATTACTTATGGTTGCTTTTGATGGGTCAGTGGAATACCACGTTACCTGATCCGTGATATCTTGAGTTGAGCTGTCCTCATACGCGCCGATTGCCGTAAACTGTTGAGTATGATTTACAGGCACTGATGGGTGTAGTGGAAGTATTTGTATGTACACCAGTTCTGCAGGTGTTACGGTAAGTACTGTAGACCCGGTTATATCATCAAGCGTCGCGCTTATGGTCGTTTCGCCTTCTCCAACAGATATTGCAAGCCCCCCACCCGGGTTCATTACCGCTACGGATATGTCTGAGGAGGTCCAGTAATCCACACGAGTCGTGATGTTGTACGCTGTGCCATTGCTATATACCCCGGTTGCTATAAACCGTTTAAAAATACCAATAGGTACCGATGGGTTTGCTGGAGTTACCTCGATGGATACCAGTTCCGCATCTGTAACGGTAAGCACAGTAGCCCCGGTTATCCCATCAAACGTTGCGTCAATCGTGGTTGTACCCACCCCAACAGTGGTGACAAGACCCTCAGACCCTGTAGCGTTACTTATTGTCGCCTTTGATGGATCAGAAGAATCCCACGTAACCTGATCCGTCATGTCTTGCTTTGAATCATTGCTAAATATTCCTGTTGCTGTAAACTGTCGAGTAAAACCAAGAGGTACTGACGGGTACGCTGGAGTTATCTCTATGGATTTCAGTGTAACTGGAATGTGATCGCTACTACTACAACCAATACCAGCCATAGTAAACACTCCAATACAAAAAATGAATATGAGGAGACCAAGATGTGATTTGATTGAATATCCTCTATTGTTTACACGCATTACATTTCCCTCCTTTTAAAAAGGACGACAAAAGAACAGTACCACACAAGCGAGAGGTTTGATTAATTATCATTATTTGTCATTTCGCCTGCCTGTGCGTGTGCGCACGCAGACAGGACCGCAGGGGAAAATCTATTAATAAATAATAACCCCGGCATCAGTTCACCAAAAGCACGGTAGACTCCGTTATCCCCCCAAGCACAGATGTTGCCCTGATCGTGGTCGTGCCCACTCCAACAGTGGTGGCAAGACCTTCAGATCCGGCGGCGTTACTTATTACTGCTTTTGATGGATCAGAAGAATACCACGTAACCTGATCAGTGATAATTTGAGTTGAGCTATCGGAATATCCTCCAACTGCTGTAAACTGTTGAGTAAGACCAAGAGGTACTGATGGGTGCAGTGGAGATATTTGTATGTACATCAGTTCTGCAGGTGTGACAGTAAGCACCGTAGATCCGGTTATCCCATCAAGTGTCGCACTTATGGTGGTTTGACCTACTGCGACAGGTACTGCAGTCCCTCCAATCGGATTCACTATCGCTACCGATCTGTCTGAGGAACTCCAGCTGTCCACTCGAGTCGTGATATTGGACCTTGAACCATTGGTATATATCCCCGTTGCTATAAACCGTTGAATAAAACCAAGGGGCACTGATGGATTTATCGGAGTTATTTCGATGGATACCAGTCTGTCAGAAGTGATAGTGAGCGTGGTAGAGCCGGTTATTCCATCAAGCGTCGCGCTGATCGTAGTTATGCCCGCAAAAACAGTAGTGGCAAGACCTTTAGATCCCGAGACATTACTTATCGTCGCCATAAATCGAACAGAGGAATCCCACATAACCTGAGTCGTGATATCGTGCGTGGAGGCATCGGTATATGTCCCCTTTGCCGTAAACTGCTGAGTAAGACCGAGAGGTACTAATGGGTTCACTGGAGTAACCTCAATGGACACCAGTACCGGTGGCGGTGGCCCAGGTACAGTTAGCACCGTAGGTTCGGTTATCCCATCAAGCGTCGCGCTGATCGTGGTTGTACCCGCAGCAAGAGTGGTGGCAAGACCTTCAAATCCCGCGGCATTATTTATTGTCGCTACTGCTGGAACGGAGGAACTCCATGTAACCTGAGTCGTGATATCAAACTTCGAGTTATCGCTATATATTCCCATCGCCGTAAACTGCTGAGTAAGACCGAGAGGTACCGATGGGTTCACTGGAGTAACCTCAATGGACACCAGTTCCGGTGGCGGAGGTCCAGGTACAGTTAGCACCGTAGATCCCGTTATTCCCTCAAATGTAGTGCCAATCGTGGTCGTGCCCACCGCAAGAGTGGTGGCAAGACCTTTGGATCCGGCAGCGTTGCTCATGGCTGCTACTGTTGGGTTTAGGGAAATCCAGCAGTCCACCTGAGTCGTGATATACTGCGTTGAGCCATCGGTATATATTCCGATCGCCGTAAACTGCTGAGTAAAACCAAGAGGTACCGACGGGGTTGTTGGAATTATCTCTATGGATGCCAGTTCGGCGGATGTGACGGTAAGCAACGTAGACCCGATTATCACGTCAAATGTCGCGACAATCGTCGTCTCACCCACCACAAGAGTGGTGGCAAGACCTTCAGATCCGGCGGCGTTACTTATGGTCGCTACTGTTGGGGTTGAAGAATTCCACGTAACTTGATCCGAGATATCATACGTTGAACTATCGGAACATATCCCCGTTGCCGTAAACTGCTGAGTAAGACCAAGAGGTACTGAGGGGTTTGTCGGAGTTACTTCGATGCGTCCCAGTTGTGCATCTGTGACAGTAAGCACTGTAACCCCCGTTATCCCATCAAATGCTGCGCCAATCGTGGTCTCACCCACTGCAAGAGGGGTGGCAAGACCTTCAAATCCAGCAGCATTACTTATCATCGCTATTGATGGAACAGAAGAACTCCAGTCAACCTGATTCGTGATGTCATGTGTCGAGCTATCGACATATCTTCCGGTTGCCGCAAACTGCTGAGTAAAACAAAGAGGTACCGATGGGTTTGTTGGAGTTATCTCGATGGATACGAGTTCCGCAGATGTGACGGTAAGCAACGTAGACCCTGTTATACCACCAAGCGATGCGCCAATTGTCGTCTCACCCGCCGCAACAGTAGTGGCGAGGCCTTCAAATCCCGCGGCGTTACTTATTGTCGCAATTGACGGCTCAGTAGAGCTCCACGTAACCTGATCCGTGATCTTAAACGTTGAGCTATCGGAATATATCCCGGTTGCCGTAAACTGCTGAGTTAGACCAAGAGGAACTGACAGGTTTATAGGTGTTATCTCGATGGATACGAGTTCCGCGGATGTAACGGTAAGTACCGTAGACCCGGTTATCCCATCAAGCGTCGCGGCAATCGTCGTCTCACCCACGGCAAGAGTGGTGGCAAGACCTTTAGATCCCGCGGCGTTACTTATTGAAGCTACTGTTGGGTCTAAGGAGATCCAGCAACCTACTTGCGTCGTGATATCATGCCTCGAGCCATCTGTATATATTCCCGTTGCCGTAAACTGCTGAGTTAGATCAAGAAGTACTGTCGGTTTTGTTGGAGTTATCTCTATGGTTACCAGTTCCGCGGGTGTGACGGTAAGCACCGTGGACCCCGTTACCCCTTCACGTGTCGCGCTTATAATGGTCGACGGAGGACTCACCCCAACGGTGGTGGCCAGGCCTTCATATCCGGCATCATTTCTTATTTCCGCTACTGTCGGGGCAGAGGAATTCCACGTAACCTGATCCGTGATATCATACGTTGAGTCATCGGAATATGTCCCCGTTGCCGTAAACTGCTGAGTTAGACCAAGAGGAACTGACAGGTTTATAGGTGTTATCTCGATGGATATAAGCTCCGCATCAGTAACAGTAAGCACGGTAGACCCTGTTATCCCGTCAAGTGTCGCGCTGATCGTCGTTGTACCCACAGCCACAGTGCTGGCAAGGCCTGTATTAGAATCTATTGTCGCTTTTGATGGATCAGATGAATCCCATGTTACCTGATCCGTAATATCATGCGTTGAGCTATCGGTATACATCCCCATCGCCGTAAACTGCTGAGTAAGGCCACGAGGAACTGAGGGGTTTATTGGTGTTACTTCGATGGATACAAGTTCCGCATCTGTAACAAAAAGTACTGTAGCCCCGGTCACTCCATTAAACGTTGCGCTGATCGTCGTCTCACCCACAGCAAGAGTGGTGGCAAGGCCAACAGAACTTATTGTCGCCTTTGATGGATCAGAAGAATCCAATGTTACCTGATCCGTGATATCATGCGTTGAACTATCGGTATATGTTCCCGTGGCCGTAAACTGCTGCGTAAGGCCAAAAGGTACGACTGGGTTTGCCGGAGTTACTTCGATTGATACAAGCTCCGCATCTGTAACAAAAAGCACCGTAAACCCGGTTATATCTTCATGTGTTGCGCTTATTGTCGGCGCGCCAACCGCAACAGTGGTGGCAAGACCTGTACTAGAATCAATGGTCGCCTTTAATGGATCAGAAGAACTCCACGCAACCTGTGTCGTGATATCTTTCGTCGAGTTATTAGAATATATTCCTGTTGCCGTAAACTGTTGAATAAGACCAAGAGGCACCGACGGGTTTGTTGGAGTTACTTCGATGGATTTCAGCGTAATTAGAGGGTTGTCACTGCTGCTACAACCAATACCGGCTATAGTAACCGCTCCAACAAAGAGAATAAATATAAGGAGGCCAAGATGCGATTTGATTGAATACCTTTTACTTTTTACCCGCATTTCATTTCCCTCCTTTTGAAAAAAAGTACGATAAAAGAACAGTGTTACGTAAGAGATAAGGTGAGACCTTTGATTTTTACCCTAAATAGTTTAAATGGTCATTCCCGCGGTTTTTCTCTGTCATTCCCGCGCAGGCGGGAATCCAGCATTTTCATCTCTTTATAGATTCCCACTTTCGTGGGAATGACAGAAAAGGTTTGTTACTCAAAGCTCTCCAAGCGATAAAGTAACTTGAAAAGATCTATGGATAAAGCAGGAACCGGGGCGAGGCAATTAAATACCTCACCCCGATATTCCATGCGCGTCCTGCAATGCTATTCCAGTTTCAGGAGATGGCCACCCGGTACCAAATCAGGCCAGCATCAAGTCCTTCCGGGTGGCCAATTCTGTTAAATATTAACTCAGTGTTAATATACATTAAGGTCAGCATATCCAAGTATGCCTGCAAATCCTGCCTCGATTACGGTCTGCCCCGCCGCAACAGCAGTGGCAAAACCTTCATCAGGTGGAGTGTTGCTTATTGTCGCTACTGCCGGGATAGAGGAAATCCACGTAACCAAAGTCGTGATATCCCCCGTTGCGCCACTGGCATATGTTCCTGTTGCCGTAAACTGTTGACTCCCTAAAGGTGTTGAATCTGAAGATATCGAAGCGTATGTCGGAGTTACAGATATGGATACCAGTGCTGAAGTAGGTACAACATCAAGCTCGGTAGACCCGGTTATTACACCAAATGACGCTCTGATCGTGGTCAGACCCACACCAACAGTGCTGGCAAGACCTTTAAATCCTGTGGCGTTACTTATTGTCGCTGTTGATGGGTCAGAAGAGTTCCACAAAACCTGAGTCGTGATATCTTGCGTTGAGCCATCGGTATATATTCCGATTGCCGCGTATTGTACATCTGCACCCAGGGGAACCGTTTGCGTCACGCTCGGTTCTATATCGATTGACACAAGTTCCTCATCTGTAATGGTAAGGTCTGTAGCCTTCGTTATCCCGTCAATCGTCGCGCTGATTTCGGTAACTCCCACCGCGAGAGTGGTAGCGAGGCCTTCAGACCCAAGAGCGTTACTTATTGCCGCCTTGTGTGGTTCAGAAGAACTCCACACAACCTTATCGGTGATATCTATTGGCGTCGGATTATCGGTATATGTTCCAATTGCAATATACCGTACAGTAAGACCAAGAGGTACTATCTCGTTTATCGGAGTTATATAAAAGTCTATCACTTCTGGAGGTATAGCAGTAAGCACCGTAGAATCGCTTTTGGTTATCAAATAACAATTTGTCACATCCATAAAGCTGATGGTCGCTTTGATTGTGGTCGTCTCACAACACCACTTCTTAGAGGTGGCAAGTCCTTTAGATCCCTCTTCGTTACTTATTTCCGCCACTGTCGTATCAAAAGAACTCCACGCAACCTCATCAGTGATATCCAGCGTTGAGCCATCGGAATATGTTCCCGTTGCCTTGAACTGCAGAGTTGAACCCAAAGGTACGCGTGGATTTTTCGGAGTTACATCAATGGATACAAGTTCCGCGTCTACAACAAAAAGTACCGTAGACCCGGTTATACCACTAAGCGTCGCGCTTATCTCAGTTTTACCCAGCACCAAAGTGGTGGCAAGGCCTTCGGTTCCTGGAGCATTACTTATTGTGGCCACTGACTTGTCAGATGAATCCCACGTAACCTGATCAGTGATAGTTTGCGTTGAGTTATCACTATATATACCCGTTGCCATAAACTGTACAGTATAACCAAGAGGTATTTCCGGGCTTAGAGGGTAACAAGCTTCCGGCCTCACTTCGATGGCTTTCAGCACTGCCGCTGTAACGGTAAACATGGTACACCCGGTTACCCCTTCAAATGTCGCGCATATTTCGGTCGTACCCACGTCAACAGTGGAAGCCTCGCCTTCAGATCCCGCGGCATTACTTATTGTGGCTATTTCCGTGTCCAGGGATATCCAGCAGTCCACCTGTGTCGTGACATCCTGCTTTGAGCCATCGCTATATATTGCCGTTGCCGTAAACTGCTGAATGTAACCAAGAGGTACCGACGGGTTTGTCGGAGTTATCTCAAGGGTTACCACTTGCGCGGCTGTAACAGTAAGCACCGTAGCCCCGGATATTTCCCCGAATGTCGCGCTGACTGTGATCACGCCCACCTTAAGAGTGGTGGCGACGCCCTGAGATCCCGCGGCATTACTTATTACCGCTATACCTGGTTCACAACATACCCACCATGTAACTTGAGTCGTGAGATCCTGCGTCGAGCTATCGGAATATAGACCCGTTGCTTTAAACTGCTGAGTTAAGCCAAGAGGTACTGACGGGTTTGTCGGAGTTACCTGGATGGATTCCAGTTGCGCGTTTGATACAGTAAGCAGCGTAGACCCGGCCACTTCGCCAAGTGTCGCGCTGATTACGGTCGGACCCGCGGCCAAAGTACTGGCAAGACCTTTAAACCCGGCAGCGTCATTTATTGTCGCTTTAGATGGATCAGAAGACGCCCACGTAACCTGGGTAGTGAGATCCTGCGTTGTGTCATCAGTATATGTTCCCATTGCCGTAAACTGTTTGACAAGACCTACAGGTATCGATGGGCATGCCGGAGTTATATCGAGACACTTCAGTTCCGCGTCTGTAACGGTAAGCAGGGTAGCCCCGGTTACTCCATCAAGTTCCGCGCTGATTGTGGTCGAACCAACCTTTAAAGTGGCGGCAAGACCATCAGAATTAATTGTAGCTACTGTGAGATCAGAAGAACTCCACGCAACCTGATCCGTGAGATCCTGCGTTGTGTCATCGGTAAATGTTCCCACTGCGGTAAACTGTTTAGCAAGACCAAGAGGCACCGATGGATTTGGTGGAGTTATATTGATGGAGTCAAGTTCCGCGTCTGTAACAAAAAGCATAGTTGACCCGGTTACTCCATCAAGTTCCGCGCTGATTGTGGTCGCATCCACCTTTAAAGTAGCGGCAAGACCATTAGAATCAATTGTAGCTACGGTGAGATCAGAAGAGCTCCACGTAACCTGAGTCGTAAGATCCTCCGTAGTGCTATCGGAATATATCCCGGTCGCCGTAAACTGTTTAGAAAGACCAAGAGGTACCGATGGGTTTGTTGGAGTCACTTCAATGGATTCCAGAGTCCCTCCTTTAGGAGGGAGGCGCGTGTCCGAACCCGACCCCGCACTTGTAGCAGTGTCACTGTTACTACAACCAACGCCGGCTATAGTAACTGCCCCCATAAACAAAATAACTATGAGGATGCTAAGATAAGATTTGATTGAATATTTTCTATTTTTCGCGTCCATAATATTCCCCTCCTTGCAAAAAGTGTTTAAATCCCGTTAAATTAAGATTTTGCTGCACAATGTACTATATCTAATAGTATCAAATGGTTACACCCACCCGGACACACCCATTTGATACATTATTAACAATTACAATACTATATAAACTATCTACATCTTTCTGTCAAGAAAATTTTTTAATTTTTTCAATCATTCCCATAGGTTTCAAATATCACCCCATACGCTCGCTCTTACCACCCCCCAAAAAGACCAGATCTGACTATCTCTCAACAAGGAAACACGCCTCATTTCCACCTTGACAATTCTAAAAAATGCTTTAATGTTGAGGTCAAACAATACATATCATCGGTGGAGGAATGTCATGAAACTCAAATTTCTATAGAACAGGGGAAAACAATTGGCAGATTGCTGATCTACAGCTATTTTCAGTTATTATCCTGCAATGATCTTCTCGTAACATTTACCAGCAGTAAAAAAGTTAAGTCCCTCATGTTAAACCTCAATTGTTAAATCTATCATCCTTTTCACCAGAATATAACCTATTCCAATTCAAGCCCTGATTTTACTTTCCATTGATAATCCAGTTGAAAATTTGCCAATTTGGAAGCGTAAACAAATTAGTTCGATTACTTCAGGTTAAGTGAAATCGCAGAACTAACGTGCAAGAAAGAAACAACTTATTATGAAAGGTGGTGAAGAAAATGAATGTGTTATGGAAAAGGAATTGGATAGCAACTCTGGTAATGGTCAATCTATTGTTAACTTTCTTTTTAGTAGCAGCCTCTGTAACTAACGCAGGTCCATACGTGGGAACCGCTGTTATGACCCAGAACATATACTTTGAGGGACAACTAACCCCTGATACGGTTTTACAACCACTAAGTGTTCCTGATGTTGATCCTACCATTCTAGGGCGCCGAAGCTTCTTACTAACTGATGCAACTATCGTCAACTACTCGCCTGATAAGCATGCCCGGGTTGCTTTGTATGGAATGGAAGGGGGGCGTCGCGCGTGTTGCAACATTGTGTTGTTAGGGCCGATGGAAACCATTCATCTCTGCTTCGGGAGAGGACATTTTATAAAACCAACGAGGCCTCCTATAGATGGAGGATGGGCAGTGGCGAGCCAGGTGGTAGCCAGTTACTCAGTCATAGGTGGTGAACCCGAAGATGGAGACGTTGTGGAAATAAAAGTCAATGCCTGGATGCTCTTGAGATGGTGGCTCCCTTGGTAATAAATGCGTATTGACGAAGTTCTGCGATTTCTTAAGAAGGGGGCGGGGGGGGCGGTTTTGTATTGTAGGGTCGGGTTTTACACCCGACCACAAGCGGTGGCATATAAAATGCCACCCTACAAAATTGCCGAAAAAATGTTTTGAGCAAGAGTTTGTCCCGCATTGAGCCTGTCCCCAACTTGATTGGGGAATGCGGGGAAGAATTATATTTTCAAAGATTTTGGTTCACACAAGCCCACCAAGTTTTGATAGACAGTAGTCAACACTTAGCGAACGTTTATCTTCCCGAATGGATTGTCCGTCCCCTCCTTAAAGATCAGGAAGCGATTTCCCTTTACCTGCTGTATCTGGAAACGGATACCAGACCGTTTCAGGTCAGCGAAGAGTTCCTTCTGGAAATCGAATTTATTACCCTGATAGTTAACATCGAGCTGGAAGTTCCCCGGTGATTGATTTCGAACATACCTCTCCGAGAAACCGCTTATCTCCTGGATGACATCCACAATCGAGTATATTTCTTCCTCAGAAAAATTCCGGAACCACATATCAAAACGGGTCCCCGCATGCACCGCACGCTCAAAGTAAGCGAGTGTATCATCAACCAGGGCTACGGCTACGGCTTTCCCCACATCATCCGCGGCCTTGGCTGCCTGCATGTTATCGTAATAGTTTCCGGCTGTCCTCGTCGTCCTGACATACAGATCACCTGCCTTCTGTGCGATCAGATCTCCCGTAGCCGGGGCAACAGCACGAAGAGTAATCTCAACCATAACTCCACCAAAATATCGGCTACTGCCTCCAACCTTTTGAATTGCACGCACATCATAGACCAAGAGCAGATCAGCCCTGTATTTCAGGGCAAGGGCGGAAATATCATCCATATCTACATCAATGCGACCCGCCTGTTCAATTTCATTGTAAACATTGTTAATAAACATCCGGTCCAGGACTATGAAACCCTTGCGGGCAAAAACCCCGTTTACCGCCTGCTCGGCGGTCCGGACTACCCTCGAATGCCGGTAGGCGGAACTCCTGGTCTCAGGCACATAAACCGCCATGAACCGGGGATTACCAACCTGTGCCATAAGGATCCCTATGGCCCTCAAATCATTCTTAATTGAGGCCGTTTGAACTTCAGCCTGTATAGTTACAGAATACGTGGAACCATCAGGACTCTTCCCCTCAGACAATATGTCATAACCGGCCACATAACCGCTCGCCCTGGAATAGATCCTGTCCTGCAGAACCTGAAAATTGACTACCTTGGTTTGGGAATCAATCAGGGTTCCCACACCCTCCTCCACTGCAGCCCTCATGGCATTTACAACAGCTTTCTGACGCGCCCGGGTATCATCGCCATCAACGATCACAGCCTGTCCAACCGCTGTCACTGTTTCTCCAAAAACCAACGGCACACAGAGGAGCAATACCCCCAAAAAAACACTCACACAAATAATCTTACGCTGCATAATGGCCCTCCCCATCAAGGTAACTTGCTTGCGCTGCTAATATACCCGCACGCCCCCCTCCTTGGATTTTTTCACCGGAGTTCGCTGAAGCAGCCTTTTTTGCTGCTCGTACTTCCGGCGATCAGAAATGGATGCGTTTGTCCTTGCTACCGCCTCTATATAAAGCGTGTTGTCTCCATACCTGGCTGCCTTCTTATACATTTTTCTCGCGATTTTAAGGTTTTTCAGGTCTCCAAAACTCTCATGGGCAACACCAAGATTGTAACATGCCGCGGCGTTGCCGGGTTCGATAATAATTACTTCTTGCCATATCTCCATGGCCTCTTCCCATGCCCCACGTTTGGCAAATTCGATCCCCCGCTTTATCGTTTTGTGTCCACCTAAACCGTACTTGCTGCCATCATCGAATTGCACAACAGTCGAAACCTCAGTTGGGGAAATTTTTGCAACAAGTTTCGCGGCAACCTTAGCGGAAAGTTCATTTAAGGTTTGTTTCTTAGTAGGCAGATCACTCAATTTATCACCGAAGAGCAATGCGTGCTCCTCACTGCCACCAAACTTTTCCCTATAGCATTCCGTAACTTTTTCCGTGGCAACGATTCTTTTGGTTCTCAGATCAAATATCTTAAAAGCTGTGGTAAGGGAGGCCTGTCGGATAATATAGCGTACCGGCCTGAGTACGGTACGTTTTATCTCCACGTCAACCCAGTAGCCGAATATTTTTTTCTTCTCGTACCGGCCGGTACCTTCTTTCATCGAAACCTGATCAGTGCCATGTATATCATTAATATCGGCAGTTACACGTCCCGTGATTACGCCGTCGGCATGCAGATCTTCGAGAGCAGGCAAAAACCTGGGATCATCTATCTGGTCATATATTACTTTATCCAGTTTATTCGTCTGTGTAACGTCGACCAGGTTGAAATGTTCAACCTCGCCAAGTTTATGATAAAAATCGCCCCGGACGGTCTCTCCATACCTCCCGTCAAACTTGAGGACAGCCAGCGTTCGGATGCCTCCTACAGACACCTCAGCAGGCTTGATACCATATACCTTTGTCTTTGCCGCGCAGCCGAAGAAGGTTATTGTGGCAAATAACATCAGGCACATACAGAGTCCTAACCTGATAATCAATCGTTTCTCCCGCATAAGTGTCCCCCTATCCATTTGATGATTTCGTAACACGATTCTTTCACTTTGTTTATCAAACATATCCCCCCACTTAATGTCAACAATTAATTGTGAGCACGCCTTTCCACTTCACAAAACATTTTGACACATTTAACTCTCCTCCTTCAGAAAAGCTGTTTTTATGAGCATGTTATTGAAATCGATCTCTCAATATGGTAGATAAATAGCAATATCTTCAGGATAAGGAATTAAGTTTTTCAATTATGCCGGTTTACGAATATAAAGCGCTTGATAATAAGGGCAAGAAACTCAAAGGTATCATCGATGCCGAGAGTATCATTGCGGCCAGGCAGAAATTAAGAGAAACTGATATCTTTCCTGTCGAGCTAAATGAAACATCAGCAAATGAAAAGGGGGAAACTTCGACCAAAAAATCCGTCGGTGATCTGTTTAAAAGAGTTGGCCTGCGGGAAGTTTCTATCATGACGAGGCAGCTGGCTACTCTCCTTGGTGCGGGCCTCCCCCTGCTTCCTTCCATTACCGCCCTTGTTTCTCAGACAGTAAATCCCAAGCTAAAAAAAACATTGGCCCAGATAAAAGAAGAAGTTAACGAAGGTAACAGCCTGACAAAAAGTATCTCACATTATCCAGGAATTTTTCCACCCTTCTACGTAAATATGGTACGGGCCGGAGAGGCCTCCGGGACCCTTAATATTGTGCTGGAGAGGCTGGCCGATTTCAATGAAAACCAGCAGGCACTCCGAGGAAGGATAAAAGCCGCTCTCGCCTATCCCCTGTTCATGTTTCTTATCGGCAGTACTGTCTTGTTTTTCCTGACAACCTTTATCGTCCCGAAAATCACCAGTATCTTTGATGAAATGCACCAGACCCTTCCCGGTATAACGATCTTTTTAATATCGGTAAGCAGTTTTCTTAAATCTTTCTGGTGGATAATCTTCCTGTTTCTAATCGCCGCCTTTATCGGACTGAGATACATGTTTACAAAGACATCAAAGGGACAATACTTCCTTGATAAAATCAAACTGAAGATACCGCTTTTCGGGCCTCTGGTCCATCAAATGGCTGTGGCCCGCTTCAGCCGAACTCTCGGCACACTCCTGGAAAGTGGTGTCCCTCTGCTCACCGCTCTTTCTATAGTCAAGAATGTTGTAGACAATAGGTTAATCGCCGATGCTATCGCAAATGCAAGCAAAGAGGTTGAAGAAGGGCATGATCTGTCATCACCCCTTTCGCAAAGTGGACTATTTCCACCAATAGCCGTTCAGATGATGTCAGTGGGCGAACAAAGCGGAACAATGGAGGCAATGCTTTACAAGATTGCTGACAACTTTGAAACTGAGGTGGAGTCAAATATAACAATGCTGACATCCATGCTGGAACCTGTTATGATTCTGGTTATGGGCCTGGCGGTAGGCTTCATTGTTATCTCAATACTATTGCCAATTTTTGAAATGAACCAACTAATAAGGTAAAGGGAGATGCGATTAATATGATAAAAAGGCTTGATAACCGTGGTTTTACCCTGATTGAACTGATGGTAGTAATCGTTATTCTTGGTATCCTCGCGGGGCTCATCATTCCAAGAATAATGAGTCGTCCCGAAGAGGCAAGGCAGGCAAAAGCCAGGATTCAGATTGAAAGTCTGGAGACGGCCCTGAAGCTCTATAAACTGGACATTGGAAGTTACCCGTCCACTGAACAGGGATTGCAGGCTCTTGTTGAAGCCCCGACAGTGGGAGACCTCCCCAAAAACTGGAGAGAGGGGGGATATCTGGAAAAGAGGAGAGTACCGAAAGACCCCTGGGATAACGAATACGTCTACCTCTGCCCTGGAACACATGACGAATTCGACCTTAGTTCCTACGGCGCTGATGGAGAAGCGGGTGGAGAAGGAAAAAACAAAGATATCGCAAGCTGGGAAATTGAATAAAAAAGGTTTTACCTTAATCGAGTTAACAGTCGTCGTATTTCTCATCGGACTGATGCTCCTCATTGCTGTCCCCAAGGTACGAGATACCATGCTCAGCGATGGACTGAAATCGAGCGTAAATCATCTGATCAATACTGCGAGAGAACTGCAATGCGACTCGGTTCGCAATCAGGTCGATTATATCTGCCATCTGGACATTAATAACAACCTTACCTGGACATACAGCACCGATATGACACCAGAAGCACGGGATGAAATGAAGAAGCGATCCTTTCAATTTCCAGAGGGAGTAAAAATTGCGGATATCTACCGTTTTGGAAAAGAAAAGAAAACAGATGGTGAGGCGACCATAAAATTTTCTTCAAAAGGCTATGTACAACCAACAGTCATACATCTCGCGCGGGGGGACCAATACTTCACCCTGATTTACCACCCCTTTTTGAGCTACATAAAAACCTATGACAGGTATGTCGATTTCCAGGCCGGAAATGAGTGAAAATGGAAGGAATGGAAAATGACCGCTTGCAAATACACGTTGCCAAATAAAAAAGGTCGCAATACTCATGGTTTCACCCTTCTTGAAGTCATGCTGGCCATGGCCATTCTCGCCATAGCACTTGTCGCGGTTTTTCAATCACAATCACAAAGCATCTCCATGACAAACATATCAAGGTTTGCAACCACAGCGCCTCTTCTTGCCCAGAGTAAAATGGCAGAAATCGAGGGAATGGACCCTAAAAACATCGGTTCCGGCAGCGGTGATTTTGGTGATAATTTCCCCGATTACTCATGGCGGGCCGATGTAATGGAAACGGAGATAAGCTCCTTCAAGAAAATTGAAGTGACGGTTATAAATGAGAAAATGGTATCGAATAATTCTTACCAGCTTGTTCTTTATAAATTCATCGCTAAGTAGGAAGCTTTGAAAAATTACCGTTTGGTTCTGGATCATCTGAATTAGGACTGGCAACAATGACCGTATTGAAACAAAAAGGATTTACATTAATTGAGATACTAATCGCCATATTTATCCTTACAATTGTCCTGTCAACAATATATGCCGCGTATACGGGGACGCACAGGATTGTCAAAGATACCGAATATGGCAACGATATTTACAGCATGGCCAGAACCACCATGCAAAGGATGGTAGCGGATCTGGAGTCAGTTTGTAAATATAATGGTTCCTTTCAATTTACCTCACTGAGAAAAGAAATAAACGGGCAGGAGTTCACCATGCTCACTTTTCTCTCATCAGCACATCTGAGCTTTGATGACGACAATTCCTCCGGTATTGCCTCTATTAGCTACTACTTCGAAGAAGACAGTGAAAACAAAGGCTATCTTCTGCTAAGAAAGGATACGTTGAACAAAACCGAAGAGGAGGGGGAAACCACAACAGGCCAAGGATTCATCCTGTGTGACAGGCTGTACTCCCTGAAATATAAATTTTATGACAGCAAGGGAGAAGAATACAATTCCTGGGATTCGGCCTCAGATCTGGGCGTTCAGAAAGATAAAGCACCATCTGTCGTTTCCATACATTTAGACTTTATAAACCCTGACAATAGCGATAACCCTTACAAATTTACGACAAAAGCCTTTTTACCCATGGCAGGAAACTGATGAAAACAATCTTTCTAAACAATCGCGGCGTAGCCTTGATAATTGTGATCCTGATGATCAGCGTCATCATCGCAATCACACTTCAGCTAAATATTTCCTCGAGATCTGAAATCTACGAGGCCTCAAACTTAAGCAACGGTATTAAACTTGTCTACATAGCAAAATCCGGATTTTACGGAGGGAAAGCCCTTTTAAATGAAGATACAAATGATTTTGATTCCCTGAATGAGGATTGGGCAAAGGCAGAATTACTCTCCGCAGGATCAGGAACACTTTTTGACGAAGGATATTTCAAGCTGACTATTGTGGATGAATCTGGTAAAATTCAGATTAACAAACTTGTGGACGGTAATGAGTATAATGAAGATATCAAGGAATTATTGATAAGGTTTTTGAGTTTAGCTGAATTTGATCTTGATGAGCAAGAGGTTCGCGATATTGTTGATGCAATTAAGGACTGGATAGATGAAGATAATGAAGTGACCGGATTTGGCGCAGAAAACATATATTATGATGGTCTGAACAAGCCGTATTCATGCAAGAATGGACCACTCGATTGTATTGACGAACTATTGATGATAAAAGGAATTACCAGAAAGTTATATTTCGGTACCGATAAAATCTCCAGTATAACAAATTATCTTACCATATATGGTGATGGAAAGATAAATATCAATACCGCTACGAAATTGATATTAAGCGCACTCGCGAGTGAAATCACCGAGGAGATGGTTTCTGATATGGATGAGTTTAGAAAGAATGAGGAAAATAATCTTTCAGAATCGACGTGGTACAAAAATGTACCAGGAATGGCCGGTATAACCATTGATTCAGGCTTGATATCTACAAGTAGCAGTATATTCAAGATCACATCCACAGGCTATCTGAATGATATGAGAAAAAAGGTATCCGGTATAATTGACAGAAACGTTGCCGGCAGGACGATGAAAATGTTGTCCTGGAGGGTAGACTAATGCCCGAAAAGATCCTTGGTATTGATATTGGGAAGGAAACCATAAAAGCGGTTCAGGTTACGGCTGGTCTCAAGGAATATCAGGTAATCAATTCTGCGCTGATTGTTATTGAGAAGGTAGGTGGTATCCGGGAAGCGATTAAATGGTTGTTTGAAGATGATACATTCAAAAGTGGTATCTACATAACTTCTCTCCCCGTAAGGAATTTTTCATTCCGAAATATAAGACTCCCCTTCAAAGATAAGAAGAAAATCAGCCAGACAATTTCTTACGAACTTGAACCATACATTCCTTACCCCATCAATGACGTTTTGATAGACTACGTTATTGTAGAACTATCAGATCAATCAGAGATATTTGCCGCTGCAGCCAATAAATCCAGTGTCGGAGAGCTGGTCAATCTTCTCGGGGAAAACCAAATAGAAGCGTCAATCATTGACATAGCTCCTGTACCTGTGATTTTTAAATTATTGACCATGGAAATCTCACCCAACCTCCCTTTGATAAAGGAGGAAGAATGCGGGCTTCTTTTGGACATCGGTTCCAGGGATACTGCAGGTGTGCTTTTTAAAGGAAACAAAATTCTTAACATAAGGCACTACACCTTCGGTGGAGAAAAGATTACCGAAACTCTGTCAGAGGTTCTGGATGTTGAATTTCACGAGGCTGAAAAGAAAAAAAGGGTTGGCGATACAGATGAGGCTGAAAAGGAGATCTCAAAGGTTTGCCAGAAATTCTTTGTGGAGGTGAAAAACACAACAGAATTTCTGAAATTGAAGGGGGACCTTGAAACGGCACCTTCGAAGATCTTCCTAACCGGAGGAGGAGCGCTTTATCCGTTTCCGAAAAAAGAAATGGAAGACTTCTTTGCGATTCCGGTGGAAGAGGTTGATGTATCGGAAATAGACAATATCCAGTTGCCGGAAGAAATCAAAAAAAGCTGGAACCCCATGCTGATGAATCAGGCACTTGCCCTCGCAACCAGGGAGGCAAAAAAAGCCGACGGATTTAACTTCGCCCAGGGAGAATTTGGACCGAAAAGGAAATATGAAAAATTCATCAAGGATTTCAGATGGATAGCGGCACTTGTTTTCGCGGTTCTGCTCTTATGTGGAATTAACTTCTACATGGATTACTATTATGACCGGAAATATTTAAATGAGGTGAAACAGGAGATCACCACTGTTTTTAAAAAAACCTGCCCGGAAGTGACCAGAATCGTTGATCCGGTTCAACAGCTTAAGCTTAAGATAGAAGAGACCCGAATGTCCTCAATGGGGCTAAGTGGCATCGGCTCAGGAGTAACGGTGCTGAATATCCTGAAAGATATTTCCAGGCTTGTTCCTGAATCGGCAGATTTTCTTA
>JAUVKS010000205.1 GCA_030596145.1 Pseudomonadota bacterium
TTATTTTTCTCCAAAACCAGTTCAGTGGTATTTCCATCGTTCAGTTTCACAAATCCACGGAGTTTACCCTCTTTGAGACAGAATATAACATTCTTTATTTTATCGAAGGGTATTGTATAAACTCCTTTTCCCTTATTTCCTTCGAGAAATGTTTTTCCTTCTATGCTTACTTCCGTGCATTCTGTTATGATGTCCGTTTGGTCAATAAAGGTTGCGGTGAAGATTTTTTCGGGCACGGGTATTTTCCCCGGAGAGCTCTCTCCAAACATAGACCCCATCCCCAGTAAAAGGGGTAAGACGGCTAATATAAGAAGAAATTTATATGATCGCCTCATGGCAAACTCCTTTCGACTGTAAAATCAAGCTCTTTTCTGAGGTCATCAAGTATCAGATCAATATCTGAAACAAAATCAGGCATTATAGATAGTTTGATAATTGCCGCGTTTTTGTCAACAGTTGTCACTGTTGCAAGGCCTTCATAACTCTCAATAAGAAATTGCACGTATGCTATATGTTTCCTGTTCAACTTCAGATACTTTTTTAATACAGTGACCTTTCTTTTCTCCACTTTTCCAAGCCTACAGAAGTATTATACCTTCAAATAAGTAACATTTAGCCCGCGAAATATCAAGAAATAACTGTCTTCTCTTCTTGACAGGAAGCCATGCCCTGATAGAATACAAAAATATGTAAGAATGAGTTGAAAAACGAAAGAAGGAGTTTGTCCGAACTGGTTAATAGAATCGATAACAAGGAAAAAATGAGTGCGTCAATATTGCCCACTACTCGCTGGGAATTATCTGAAGCAAATGAAGAGATACGGCACCTACTGGTTAGGGAACTTGGTATAAATCCTATTATATCCCAAATATTGATAAACCGTAATATCTTAAACCCGGACGATGGGAGAAGATACCTGTCACCTTCTCTGAATAACCTTCACAATCCTTTTCTGATGAAGGACATGAAAAAGGGTGTTGATAGATTAATAAGGGCTATCCATAACCACGAAAAGGTTTTGATTTACGGTGATTATGATGCAGATGGTATTACCTCCACAGCTGTCCTTGTAAAATTTCTAAGGAAAATTCACGACGATGTGAAATATTATATCCCGGACAGGAGTGATGAGGGATATAGCCTCAACAGAACTGCAATAGACAAGATAAAAAGTTGCGGTGTGAAACTGATCATCACGGTTGACTGCGGTATCTCTGATTATGACGAGGTATCCTATGCCAATTCTATCGGTATAGATGTCATAATTACAGATCATCACGAAATTCCCGATAGAATTCCCAAGGCAGTAGCTATAATTAATCCGAATAGCAGTGACTGTAGATTTCCCTTTAAGCATCTTGCAGGAGTTGGGGTCGCTTTTAATTTCCTTATAGCCCTGAGGGGAAAATTGCGGGAAGATGGTTTCTGGAAAGACAAGGAATACCCAAACTTGAAGGAATATTTAGATATTGTTGCCCTGGGGACAATTGGAGACCTCTCTCCTCCTATAGATGACAACAGGATACTTGTCAAGATAGGACTTGACTTGATTACTGAAGACAAGAGAATCGGTTTGAAGGCATTGAGGAAGGTAGCTGGCATAGAATACAGTGTTGTTGATTCCAACATGGCAGCATTTAACATTGTGCCAAGAATAAATGCAGCAGGACGTGTTGGACGTCCAGAGGATGCTGTACGGCTTCTGATAACAGAAGATATGAGTGAGGCTATGGAAATAGCCAGAAAACTTGATGCATATAATCGAAAACGACAGAAAATGGAAAAGGTAGTTCTTGCTGAGATACTTGATACAATAGACACAACCATGGATCTCCAGAAAGTAAGTTCCTTTGTGTTTGCTTCCCACAAATGGCATCCCGGCGTCATCGGCATTGTTGCATCGGGACTTGTTGAAAAATATTACAGGCCGGCAATGTTGATCAGTATTAAAGATGGCATTGGAAAAGGTTCAGGGAGGAGTATCACTGAGTTTAATATGTACCGCGGATTAAAAAGATGTGATTCCTTGCTTCTCGCTTATGGAGGACATCGATATGCTGCAGGAATTTCGATAAAAGAAGAGGACATAAAAGAGTTTGGCTCGCGTCTTGATGAAATAATTCGGGAGGACCTGGCAATTTCAGATTTTATCCCTCAAACAATTATCGATGTACAATGTAGCATGAACGTTATTGACCATGAATTAGTTTCACAGATTGATATGCTTGCCCCTTTTGGTAGTATGAATCCGGAACCTGTGCTGTGTGTGAGGAATGTAAATGTAACATCTCCCACGATTGTGGGGAAGAATCATCTCAGGATGCGTATAAGTGGAAATGGAGTATCATACAATTCTATATGGTTCAGTAAGGGTCATTTTGTTAATACTCTTTCAAAATCAATGTTCGATATTGTCTTTACGCCTCAGATAAATCACTGGAATAACACACACAGCATTCAGCTTAAGATAATAGACATGGCCGTCCCGTCGTCAGAGGTCAGCATGTAGCGTAGCCCTTTAGGGCTGCCCAATATAGCAGCCCTTTAGGGCTGCGCTAATGTAGGGAGGCATTTTATATGCCACCGTTCGCGGTCGGGTGTAAAATCCGACACTACAAACGTACTAAGTAAAATGTAGTGCAGCCCTTTAGGGCTGCTGTATTTATTTAGCAAGGCTAAAGCCTTGCCCTACTGATGGGAGAAAAATCGCTCTATCTTGGCATCGACCGCAAGGCACCCTTTGCCTTTCTCCCAGACAATCAGGGGATTGATGTCCAGATTCTTAATCTCAGGGTTATCAATGAGCAGCCTGGAAACATTGACCAGGCATTTTATTAAGGCTTCTTTATCGGCAGGCGGTTTCCCTCGGAATCCTTTGAGAAGCTGAGCACCTTTGATCTCTCCAATCATCTTTTCAGCCTCTTCTTCATCCACAGGAGCTACGCGTAGAGCCACATCCTTCAAGACCTCGACAAAAACGCCACCCAGTCCAAAAAGAATAACGGAACCAAATTCAGGATCCTTCTTCCCGCCGATGATTACCTCTTGTCCTGCCGGGGCCATCTTTTGAATCAGAAACTCCTCACCTTCCATCTCTTTGAAGGCTGCCTCCAACTCCTTTGCACTGCCGATGTCCAATCTAACTCCTTTTGCCTCGGTCTTATGGAGGACATTAGGGGAGGCGATCTTCAGAACTACGGGATACCCGATTTCCTCAGCGGCGCGTAGCCCTTCTTCGGCAGTCTTAACAATCTTGTAATCGGCTACAGGGAGGTGATAAGATTTCAACAGGTCAAATGCGCTGGAAGGACTTATCATCTCCGAGGAATGTGTTGTTTCCGTCGTTGTCCGATCTTCAAGTAGAGGG
>JAUVKS010000141.1 GCA_030596145.1 Pseudomonadota bacterium
AAATTTAAGGCCGAAGTTTTATCTATAAGATCAAAGTTTGTCTTTATTCCAAGTTCTTTAATGTTGACCGTTCCGGGAATCTCTATACCATAGCAAAATTCACTGTTCTTAGCCGGCTTCTTTTTCGAGATTGTAAGAAGAGCATACTCACGCCTCACTTCCAGATCGAATGGAAGATTCAATGTCCCGTTGGGGCTGCCACCGGTAATCAGGCCCATTACAGATTTTACGTGTAAATAACCGATACCCTTTTTTGAATGAGAGCAAATTTGAAGAAGAGTTTTAATAATTCTCCTCTGAATGGCCTCATGTGACTTTACAAGTTCCGGGATACTAATATGGACATTATTCATATCCCTGTCAACTCCCCAGCTCGTCAGGATATTTTTAACTGTTGTCCTGATATAATCATCTTCCACCCGGATTATATCCGCCATGTGACCCAGGTTTTCCTCCAATCCGGGATTATAATTTTCTTTTAGTCCGGGGATTAATTTGTTTCTTATCCTGTTCCGGAGATAAATGTCCTCAACATTGGAACTGTCGGTAACAAAGGCCATCCCCTCTTTTTTCAGAAAGGTGAGGATCTCGCCTCTGGTAACAGATATGAGCGGCCTGATATAAATTTCATCACGCACAGGAAGAATTCCCCTCAGTCCTTCCATTCCACTTCCCCTCAGGAATTTCATAATGACGGTTTCGGCCTGGTCACCAAGATTGTGTCCCAATGCTATCTTGTTTGCTTTGTGTTTTTTGCGTATCTTTTCAAGAAAATTATATCGGACGTTCCTGCAGATATCCTCGGGAGATTTTTTCTCCCTTTCAATTAGTGCAGGCATATCTACGTGTTCAGACTCAAAGGCAACACCCAGCGATTCGCTGACTTCCCTTACAAATACTTCTTCATCATCTGATTCTTTTCCCCTCAAGCCGTGGTTTAAGTGGGCTGTCACCAGAGAAAGCCCGTATTCACCGGATACCACGCTCAGTACCTTCAAGAGGGCGACGGAATCCGGCCCGCCGGAGACGGCCACGACTACCCTGTCCCCCATCGCAAGCATGTTGTGTTTTTTGATAGTTTCGTTTACTTTATTGAGCATGGTTATTTATAATATAACGATTATTGTTCATTTGGGAAGGGGTAAAGCATCGGGTCGGGGACAAGTTTAGCCGATAGCGGCAGACTTCCGCATCTCCTCATGCACTCTTTCTGTCTGCAGCAGAAAGGTTTCCAGTTTCGCCGTGATGATCTGTGGAAAGGGGTTGCCGTCACTCTCAATAGCCAGAAATGGGATATCCTCGATTTTGTCGAGTAGGTTCAGTATCCTTTTGCTGTTGGTTCCCGTTGCCATTTTCCCCTCCCTGTTCATCTCCCTCGTTAGAATGGCTTCCGATATGCGGTTGGGCATACAGCCGAAGGGTCCTATGGCGATAACCCCGCAGTAATAATCCAGCGCCTCATTTATTGACGCACCGGTCGTTAGAATGGCCTCGCCTATGAGTTCCGGGTTTATGAGGTGGCTTGTGCGAGAAATCAGGTGGCCTACATCTTCAAGTCTGTATTGAAGGAGGTCGGACTTTGCCAGTATCTTCTTAAACGCGCTTTCATATTTCTTCATAATTCTTGATCTGACAGATAACGATAATTTTTCCTTCCATCCAAAATGGGCGCTTGACAGACCGCTTTTAAAACACCAATCCGTATAGTAAATCCACTCGGTGGCGCTGGAGACCTTTGTTGCGAATCCCTTTCGGGCAAGCTTCTCCACGATAAACTGTCTCGAAATATCGTCATTGCGGACGAAGATCTCCCCTGTGAGCAAAACAAACGGTGTCTCTTCAATGGACCTCTTCATTGGGATTTTTTTCAGGTTTTTCGATACTGCCTCAAGTACCTTCGTCAGTTCCTTGAAGTCCGATCCCTTTTCCAGAGCCTTTATTATTTCCCCGTATTCTTCCATGAAGATATTCATTGCCGAATCCGTGTCGATGGCGTTGGTCAGCACGGCGGAGTAAATATCACTCATGATATCTGAAATGACGACACAGGCCCATAGCTTCGATGTAAGATCGTTTTCTCCAAGACTTGAATAACTATTTTCGGCTGAAAGGGAAAAGAGGGCGACATCTTCTATCTTTTGCTTTTCAATCAGGTCATTGATAAAGACGCTGTATTGACCGAACCGGCATGGCCCCGAGGCGGTGGGCATAAAATAGACAACCAGTTCGTCATCGCTTTCCCGCTGTTCTAAGTACTGCAAGAGACTTCCGGTTGTCAGGAGCAGCGGCAGGCACTCTTTGCAGGTGGTATTTCCTTTGCCGATTCTGAGCGCTTCCTCGTCGGCGGGCGGAAGCGCCGATGAACGTATACCGATACTATTGAAGGTAGCGACAAGGGTTTCGGTATGAAACTTGCCCATTGATGGCATGATAAGATGGACATGGGGGTCAAAAATAGAATGTTTCTTTCCGGATGAGTCTGTAAATATTCGCTGGTTTACCCTTGCAGGAACGAAATTATCAGGCGCGTCGACGATTTTTCTCTCCTTTTCCAGTTCGCGATAGCTTTTGACGATGTCCATAAACGCCTCGATCCTGGTTTCCAGCCCCGCGTCCGCGACGTGGCTGTCAAGCTCCAGGGTCAGGGAAGGCTTTTTCCCCATTATATTCCGGAAATATCCGACAAGGAAGGAGTCGGGACCGCAGGAAAAGTTGGTAATATAGCATCCAAAGAGCTGTGGGTGTTTTTTCAGGTAGCTTGTACCTTTGAGAATTGACTGCCCCGCGGACCAGTACATGTGATCATGTACCGGCTCATCTTTCAGCGGGAGAAAATCGAAGGGGATAACCTTTGCCCCGCGCGACGCAAACTTGTTGGGAATGCCCATGTGGGCTTCAGATACGAAGGCGTTGTATGATCTTCCGAAAACAACGATGGCGGTCATATCCGGATCGGCTTCAAGTTCGGCCAGTGCCTTCCTGCCCTCTTCCTTCATTTCATTAAATGCCATCTCCTGCACCTTCAGTGCTTCCTCATATGCCAGGCGGGCCTTGTTCTTGCCGACACCCAGTTTTTTTGCCATTGACATGAAGACGCCTTCCGCCTCTTTGTGTCCCCCTGAGAAATCGATAACGGGCGACAGTATCCTCTTTTCACTCTTGAGTTTGCAGTATGTTTCCTGATCCTTGAAGGCGGATGCGAGATAGTATGGTTCAGCCTGGGAGAGGGGGCAGGTTGAACAGTTTTCGGGTGCATTTTCCACATAGTTTCCCTTGAACTGCGGGAGGAACAGGTAGTCAGGCGTTTTTTTCAGGAGGTTCAAAAGATAGCCGTGAGAAATTTCAGCAGGGTAACAGAAGGGGGCTCCCTTGCGATTCATTCCATCCTGTTCCGGGATGTCGGAGAGCTGAACCTTGAAACCGAGGCGGGAGAAAAAATTATAATAGAGGGGGTAGTATGTATCTGTCCAGAAAGATTTGTTGATTCCGATGGTTTCTGCGTCTTTCCCGACACCAAGCTCTTCCGGTGATTTGATATATTTGTGAAAGATAAGTTTTTCGTAAAACGCCACCAAGTCGAGTTCTTCCGGCTTTACATCGATGTTGAACCGCAGATTGTACCATCTGTTGCAGGCGCCCCCAAAGGGGTGTGTTTCCCCCTCTATCTCTATCCTTGCTATTTCACATTTCCGGTCGCACTTTTCTTTGCCCCCCTTGCAGATAAAGGGCTTTCCATATTTCAGGGCCCTGTCCTTCAACTGTTTCAAGGAAAAAGTCTTTTCTTCGGTAAGACCCGCCTCCAGTCTGTGTTTTACCTCAAGGGCGACACCGAAGGCTCCCGTAAGTCCCGGATCGGGTGGGACGACTATCTGTTTTCCTGTCAGGGAGGCCATGGCAGTCGGCACCGCCCGGTTGTAGCAGACTCCTCCCTGCATAAATACCTTGTTTCCAACCGGTCTGTTTCCCTTGACACGGTTGTCATAATTCATACAGATGGAGTATACCAGCCCGGCAACGATATCTTCCCTGCCGATTCCTTCATGGAACGCATTTTTAATATCGCTGCTTATAAAGGCCGCGCATTGATCATTAAAGTTGGGAGGTTTCTGTCCTCGCAGGGCAATACCTCCGATTTCCTCCATCTCAATCCCAAGGGTCTCTTTTGCCGCTTCTTCCAGGAATGACCCCGTTCCAGCGCTGCAGGCTTCATTCATCGCGTAATCGGAGGCGACCCCGTTTGTTATGTAAGTATATTTTGCATCCTGCCCGCCGATCTCAAAGATGGTGTCCACCTCCGGGTCAAAGAAGAGTGCCCCCGTTGCATGGGCGATAATTTCATTTATTATACAGTTTGTCATGGCGTGCAGGCCGGCTATCTGCCTGCCCGATCCGGTTACGCCCAGTCCCCTAATTTCTATCTTGTCTTCAAGGGTACCAAGCTGATTATACAGGTCTTCGTAACACTCTCTCGATGCCCGGACGGGGTCGCCGTTTGTCCTTAAATAGATCGAAGACAGTATCTTGTTGTCTGATGTCCTCAGTATTATCGCTTTTGTTGTTGTTGACCCAACGTCGAGGCCGAGTATGCAGAGGTCACCCTCCCGCGCTTCCCCCCTTTCCATGGTCTTGAAATCGACCGCGCCCTCAAATTCTTTCAGTGGAGGAAGGTAAAAAAACGGGTCCAGTTCCTTTTTGAAAAGGTTTTCTGTTTCAGGGAAAGGTGATGTTTCATTATTTAATGCCCACAGGGCGCATCCCAGCGCTTCAAAATAGGGGGCTTCTTTCGGAACCACCAGGTTTGTTATCTCTTTTTCAAGATAGTCAATCATCACGGAATTCTGTGATGTGCCTCCGATAATCATGATGTCTTTTCGGGGTATCTGTTTGATGATTTCCAGGACTTTGCCTGCCATCATCTGACATAATCCGGCAGCTACCCGCCCTTTTGGCACTCCCTTATTGGTTGCGTGTGTGCAATCGCTTTTGCAGAAGACACTGCAACGTCCTGAGACCGTATACGGCTCTTCCGTTTGAGCGATATTGATCGCCTCCTCAAGAGGGATGCCCATCCTCCTTATCTGCTGCAGGAAAAATTCCCCCGTACCTGAGGCGCATTTGTTGCCTGTCTGCACGGATGATATCCTTCCATCTTTTCCAAGGGCATATACCATGAAGGTTTCCCCGCCTGTGCTGACGATTGCATTGAAGTGTTCCCCCTTCCCATTTATATGGAGAAGGGTGCTCTCTACCGCTTCCGGTTCTGAAATGGAGGAGAGATTGACAAAATGCCTGAACTTTCTGCCCGTTACGGCAATTCTGGAATAACTGTCTATGTTTAGCTCTTTCAGGGTTTTCAGAAGGGCTTTTTGGGGGTTGCCGTCGTGGGGTTCTATGAGGATATCTGTTGTGGATATACTGCCGTCTCTGTCCGCAAGCAGCCCGACGGTTGACAGTGTCGTAGCTCCTATGCATATACCGAGCGATTCCATTTCTATTCTCCCTAAGGTGTCAGAAAAACA
>JAUVKS010000087.1 GCA_030596145.1 Pseudomonadota bacterium
CTGTTCATGTAAGTTTCCAGAGAAGCGATCCTGTCTTTCACCATGGCATCGGAGGAGAGATATGCCACCAGCTCTTCCCGTTCAGTGGCCCTGGGAAAATCGTCAAGAGTTGCCGGTTCCAGCTCTTCCTGAAAAACTCCCGCTGCCCCCATTTCTGTCATAAAATTTGACAGGGGATCAACCAGTTCAGGGGGTGATGATAATGTGATTTTTATCCACTTTTCTCCCGGCATTTTGCCTCCTCCAACATGATTATGTAATAAGGATTTAAATCTGTTAACTTTAGTTCACTTCAGGCACTTCAGACTTTAGGCACTTTTTAAACATATCCTCTTTTTGATTATATTTCAAGCGGCTTGAATTTTCATAGTCTTCGTGGTAGCGTCTGTCACATGAAATACTATCCGATATGTCTTGATATTTCAAACAGAAGGTGTGCTGTCATTGGCGGCGGGGATGTTGCTGAAAGAAAGGTAACAAGGCTTCTTGAGTATGAGGCCAACGTGGTAGTCGTGGGAAAAACTCTTACACGAAAATTGGAGGCGCTGAAAAACAAGGGGGAGATAGACCACATCGCCTCCGATTATCGGAAAGAATATGTCAAGAATGCTTCCCTGGTAATAGGGGCAACCGACAGTGATAATGTAAATGAAAGAATATACAGGGATGCAAGGAAGAGGGGGATATTGGTAAATATTGCTGATGATCCTGCCAGATGTGATTTCATCCTACCTTCCCTCTTTCAACAGGGAGACTTGCAGATAGCGATATCGACTGGTGGAATGAGCCCGGCCCTTGCAAAGAGATTAAGGGAGAAAATGGAGGAGAATTACGGCCCCGAATATAAAACCTTTCTTGAGATAATGGGTGCGGTAAGAGAAAAGGTTATTGCCAGGGGGCATCCACATGAGGAGAACAAGAGATTGTTTGAATCTCTGATAAATTCTGATATTCTTCAATACATCAGGGAAAATGACTGGAAGATGATTAGGAATACCATATTGGATCTGGTTGGTGAAGATGTAGACATTGCAGAATCGGACAGCTAATCGTCAATTTTAAACTTTAAACTTTGAACTTCGAACTCGAAACTAATTAATGATGGACATTCTATTTTTCAAGATCGCCCTTTGCGCTTATCTTATTAGTACCCTGGGGTACATTGCATCTCTTCTAATAGGAAGAGTTCTGATAGCCAGGGCTTCCACATGGATACTTTTGGGGGCATTTATCGTACATACGGTTTATTTCCTTTTTCGGGGTATAGAGACTGGCCATAGCCCGTTTATCAATCTCTATGAATCCCTTTCATTTTTTGCGTGGGCGATCTCAGGTATTTATCTTGCCTTTCAGGTTAAGACAAAGACCAGGGTGCTCGGTGCTTTTGTGTCTCCCGTAGCTTTCCTGCTCATGATGGCGGCATCCGCCTCAGGCGGATTGGGAGGAGATGTTTCCATGCCGGCAATATTGCAGGGACGCTGGGTGACCATTCATGTGATATTGTCCGTTGCAGGCGAAGCCCTCTTTGCCCTTGCCTGCCTGGCCGGTGTTATGTATCTGATTCAGGACGGTTTTATAAAGAGTAAAAAGGTTAGTGGTTTCAGCAGGCTCCTCCCATCGCTTCGCGATCTGGACAGGATAAATCATATCTGTCTCCTGTGGGGATTTCCCCTTCTAACACTGGGAGTTATTGCCGGGTCCATCTGGGCACGGACTGTCTGGGGCAGTCACTGGCATTGGGATCCGAAGCAGGTATGGACTCTGATTGCCTGGACATTCTATGCCGTACTGTTGCATCAAAGACTCGCCATAGGATGGAAGGGGCGGAAAATTGCCTTTTTTTCCATCGTGGCTTTTTTGATTCTCCTTTTTGCCTTTGTTGGTGTGTATATGTTCTTCACAACGTCACACAGATTTGTATAAGAATGTCTAAAGTTTAAGTAGGGCAGGGCTTTGGCCCTGCTTCAGCATTTGTGTCCTAGTGACTGAATAGTATTTAGAAATGAACATAATATTGATAGGGATCAATCATAAAACAGCCCCTGTGGAAATAAGGGAGAGGCTTTCCATTGACTGCGAGAATCCTGATAGGTCTCTGATAGAGATCGCGGGGATTCCTCAAATAAAGGAAAGCATGTTTCTTTCCACCTGCAACCGGGTGGAGGTGCTGGCGGGTGTGGCGGACGTTGATTCTGCTGTGGAAAACTTAAAGGCCGTTATCTTTTCTCTTGGCAATCTTTCTTCGGAAGAGATGGAAAAATGCCTTTATGTTTATCATAGCGATGATGCGGTGAGACATCTTTTCCGTGTGGCATCGAGTATCGATTCCATGGTTATGGGTGAACCACAGATACTGGGACAGGTCAAGGATGCCTATCGTCAGTGTGTGGAACATAACGCGTCAGGGGTTATATTGAATAAGCTGCTTCACCATGCCTTCAAGGTAGCGAAGAGGGTAAGGACGGAGACCGGTATCGCCAACAATGCGGTGTCAGTAAGCTTCGCAGCGGTGGAGCTGGCAAAAAAAATACTTGGCAATCTAAAAGGAAAGACCATCCTCCTTGTCGGTGCCGGTGAGATGTCGGAGCTTGCGGCGAAACATTTGATGGGCAGCGGGATCTCCAGGATAATTGTGGCCAACAGAACATATGGACAGGCCGTAAAGCTGGCTGATGACTTTCACGGGATACCCGCGGGATTTGATAATCTTGAAGATAAACTTCAGGAAGCGGATATCGTAATCAGCTCTACAGGCGCCCCCGGGTACATAATCGAAAAAGCAATGATTGCCTCTGCGCTACGCGGGCGTAAGAACAGGTTGATGTTCCTGATTGACATAGCGGTGCCGAGGGATATCGATCCCGAAGCGGGTGCAATCGATAATGTGTATCTCTATAATATCGATAACCTCCAGGAAATTGTTGACGAGAACATGAGCAGCCGGATGAAAGAGGCTGAAAAGGCGGAGGTAATTATAGATGAGGAAGTTCTTGAATTTTCCGGGTGGCTCAAGACACTGAAAACCGTTCCTACCATCGTCTCTCTCAGGGACAAGGTGGATGAGATTATTGAGGGGGAACTTGGGAGGTCGGCCTCATGGATGAATAATCTGGGCGAAGAAGAGAAGGAAAATGTAAAAATCTTGATCTCTTCCGTGACAAATAAGATACTTCATGATCCTATAACAGGTCTCAAGGAGGAAAGTCAAAATGATGGTGCCGCTCCATACATAGCGGCTATCAAAAGATTGTTCAGGTTGGATGATGACTGAAAAAATACTAAAAATAGGAACACGGGGAAGTGATCTTGCGCTGAAACAGGCACACTGGGTGGCGGACAGGTTAAAGGAAAAAAACCCCGGTATGATCACGGAAATCACTGTCATCAAGACAAGGGGTGACATAATGCAGGACATTTCCCTTGCCACAATCGGCGGCAAGGGTGTTTTCGTCAAGGAGATAGAAGATGCACTCCTGAGAGGTGATATTGATATTGCGGTGCACAGTATGAAGGATGTCCCCGTGGAACTTCCGGAGAAGCTTGAGATAGGGATCATAACCGAAAGAGAGGATGTTAGAGATGTCCTGGTATCGAGGGAAAACAGGAAGATAGAAGGCCTGCAAAAAGGGGCCCGGATAGGCACCGGCTCTCTGAGAAGGGCGTTGCAACTACGGAATCTGATGCCTGATATAGAGATCGTTCCCATCCGGGGCAATCTGGATACGAGGATAAAAAAGATAAAAACAGATAATCTTGATGGTGTAGTGGTTGCGGCGGCGGGGATGAAACGTATGGGATGGGGGAAAAGAATATCTCAGTTTATAGCTGTGGAGGTAATGATGCCCTCTCCGGGACAGGGTGCACTCGGCATAGAGTTGCGGAAGGATGATGAAGAGATGAAAGATATTGTCTCCTTTCTTAATCACAGTTCGTCTTCGATTGAGATTATGGCTGAGAGGACTTTTTTGAAGGAACTGGGGGGGGGATGCCAGGTACCGATAGCGGCCTACGGGAAAAAGCGAGGGGATGAGTTAGCTTTAAGAGGCCTTGTGGGGAGTCTTGACGGCAGGATCATTGTATCGGATGAGGTCAGGGGGAACAGTAAAGATTGGGAGGAGTTGGGGAAGAAGCTGGCCGAAAATATAGAGTCAAGAGGTGGCCGGGAGATACTGGAAGAGATATACGAATAACGAATAAGCGGGTTATAATACGAATGGGTGGCATGGGCAAAGTATATATCATTGGTGCCGGTCCGGGGGATCCGGGGCTGATAACGGTTCGGGCGGTGGAGTGCCTCCAAAAATCCGATGTTGTTGTGTATGACTATCTCGTAAATCAGGATACTCTCGGGCTTGCAGGGAAAGATGCTCGTTTGATCTACGTGGGCAAAAAGGGTGGAGACCATACAGTATCTCAGGAAATACTGAATCAAATCCTCGTAAAAGAGGCATGCGATGGAAATATTGTTTCCAGACTCAAGGGTGGCGATCCATTCATCTTCGGAAGGGGGGGAGAGGAGGCAGAGGTCCTTTCCGAGGCAGGGATACCCTTTGAGATAATCCCCGGCGTTACTTCGGCCATAGCTGTTCCCGCCTATGCCGGCATACCGTTGACACACCGGGGATTTACGTCTTCAGTTACCTTTGTAACGGGCCATGAAGACCCGACGAAGGGCGGAAGCAGTATCGATTGGGAAAACATATCCGTCGTCGGGACAGTAGTATTTTTGATGGGAGTCAAGAACCTGACGCATATTGTGACCAACCTGATAAAGAACGGAAGAGATCCGGGTACGGCCGCCGCCCTGATCAGATGGGGGACAACTGCCGATCAGGAAACACTGACAGGGACACTGGGGAATATAGCAGAAATGGCGGAGGAGAAGAATTTTTCACCCCCGGCGATATTTGTCGTAGGGGATGTTGTCAGACTGAGAGATGATCTCAACTGGTTTGAGAGAAAACCCCTCTTCGGCAAGGGTGTTGTGATTACAAGGCCGGATGAGCAGTCCGGAGAATTAAGGGCACTTCTGAATGGAAATGGAGCCCGGCCCATCTCGTTTCCCACCATCAGGATTGTTCCTCCCAACAGTTTTGATGACCTGGATAAGGCGATAGGGAATCTAAATAAATACAACTGGATTGTATTTACCAGTGTAAACGGGGTAAAGTTTTTCTTCAAGCGCCTTGGTGATTTGAAGAAGGACGTAAGAGATCTCAAAGGGATCAGAATATGTGCCATTGGATCTGCTACGGCCGGAGCCGTGGAAAAGCTGGGAATTCGCGTCGATATCATTCCCGATGATTATATAGCTGAAGCTGTCTTGGAAAAATTTAGGGGACAGGAAATCGGTGGCAGGAACATTCTCCTGCCGAGGGCGGAAATTGCCAGAGACGTCATTCCCGAGGGCCTTTCAAAGCTGGGTGCAAATGTAGACGTTGTTATTGCTTACCGAACGGTTAATTCGAGGAGAGATAAGAAAAAGCTTTATGAATTGATAGATCAGGGCAAGGTGGACGTTATTACCTTTACAAGTCCATCCACAGTGATTAACTTCCTAAATATTATGGAAGATGATATGCATCTTCCGGAACATATAAAGATAGCCTGCATAGGGCCCGTGACGGCCGCTGCTGCAGAAAAACTCGGTCTCAAGGTCGATATTGTGTCGAAGAATTACACCGTTTCGGGACTTGTGGAGGCGATAGCGGTGCAAATTAAGATTTAAGAATGACGGTTTCGTAAAAAGCAATAATTGCGTTCTTTTGTCATTCCCGTGAAAACGGGAATCTGTCTGTCGCGAAATGATTCTTTGTTAGATTTCCAATCAAGTTGGGAATGACATTGTTCCACTTATGAATATAGGTTGATGTCACGACTTTTTACGAAAAAACCATCATTTGTCGGGGAAATATAGGTTATGATCGGAATATCAAAACTATACTGCGGGGCTGTGGAACCGTCGGATGTCCTTCGCTACGGGAGGGAATCCGGGAAACTCCCCTCGCATCTTCTTCAGTTTTCCAGGGATAAGAATCCTGTGGTCGTCTGGAATGTGACCAGGAGGTGCAACCTGAAATGTGTTCACTGCTATTCCAGTTCTCAAAACATACAGTACAGTGATGAATTGAGTACGGAGGAAGGAAAGAAGCTGATAGCCGACCTTGCTTCATTCGGTTCTCCCGTAATGCTTTTTTCCGGCGGGGAGCCACTAGCAAGAAAGGATCTCCCCGAACTTGTCCAGTTCGCTGTTGATAAGGGGATGCGGGCTGTCATATCAACAAACGGCACACTCATTACGAAAGAGAAAGCTGCAATCTTCAGCAGGATCGGCCTGTCATATGTCGGCGTGAGCCTGGATGGGATGAAGGAGACACATGACAGCTTCAGAGGGGTTAAAGGAGCCTTCGATGCCTCCATGAACGGGATCAGGATCTGTCAGGACGCGGGGATAAAGGTTGGGGTACGTTTTACCATAAGCAGGAGAAATTTCCTTGAAATTCCCTTAATTTTTGATCTCATTGAAAGGGAGAATGTCCCCCGGGCATGCTTTTATCATCTCGTCTATTCGGGGCGTGGTTCTGACCTTATTGATGAAGACCTGTCCCATGAGAAAACAAGGGAAGTGGTAGATACAATCATGGACAGGACGCGAGACCTCTTTGACCGTGGAATGGAAAAGGAGATACTCACCGTGGATAACCATGCCGATGGGCCCTATATATACTTGCGTTTGCTAAAAGAAGACCCGAAAAGGGCTGCTGAAGTTTTTGAACTCCTCAAAATGAATGAGGGAAACAGTTCGGGAAACGGTATCGGTTGTGTGAGTTGGGATGGTGAGGTCTATGCCGACCAGTTCTGGCGGAACATATCATTTGGTAATGTGAGTAAACGTCCCTTCAGTGAAATATGGACGGATACATCAAATGAGCTTATGGCGAAATTGAAGGACAAAAAGCCTTACATGAAGGGAAGATGCGCGACCTGTCGCTGGCTTGATGTCTGCGGAGGCAATTTCAGGGCGAGGGCTGAGGCGGCGACAGGAGATATATGGGCTCCCGATCCGGCCTGTTATCTGACGGATGAGGAAATAGTTCCGAGTTCTGAGGCTAAAGGTCAAAGGTAAAAGGCAAAAGAAGGGGGAAGGATATGTGCTATCCAATCTACAGACCAAGGAGATTGAGGAAAAACGAGAATTTTAGGAGGATGACCGGGGAGACTAAATTGTCTGTTGATGACCTTGTCTATCCCCTCTTTGTAACCTTCGGTAAAAACATAAAGAAACCGATTGCCTCCATGC
>JAUVKS010000178.1 GCA_030596145.1 Pseudomonadota bacterium
AGAGAAAATAACGGTTATTCCTGATGGTATTGATCCCTCAGGGTTCTTTCAGCTTACCCCTGATTTGCAGCAGATAGTTCGCGAACAGAAACTTTATAAAGCTGATCTCATCATGGTTCAACCTTCGCGGCTGATTCCAAGGAAGAACATAGAGCTTAGTCTGAAAGTCGTTTATGCTCTAAAGAAGAAGGGGATCAATGTCCGTCATCTCATTACGGGTGTTTATGATCCGCATGAACCAAAGAACGTAAAGTACTACCGCGAGCTGAAGAAAATGGTCAGAGACCTCAATATAACGCGTGAGGTGATTTTTATCGCCGACTACCCGATGAAAGATGGCAGGAAGATTATTCCAGATAATACATTCATCCGCGATTTGTACTTCATTGCTGATATTCTCTTTATGCCAAGTATATCAGAAGGATTTGGTCTCCCACTCCTCGAAGCCGGAATGATCAAACTGCCGATCGCCTGTTCTGACATTCCTTCATTTATGGAAATCGGCAGAGATCATGTATGCTCCTTCTCCATTACCGATGCTCCTGACCGGATTGCCGATAAAATATTGAGATATCTCGCAACGATTTCAACATACAATATGTACCGAAAAGTGATAGAAAATTATGCATGGGATTCTGTCTATCGAAATCATATCAGGCCTCTGTTCAGAAAAGTTATGAAAGCCCGGCGAGGTAAGATATGAAAGATTTTAATGTCCTGATCATAGGTTCCGGTCCGGCGGGTCTTTTTGCAGCCATCTGGCTTGAGCGCATGGGTATTGACAGAATAGCAATCTTTGATCGGAATCAATATCCCGCCGGAGGATTGCTGAACGACGGCAAACTGAACTTTGATTACCGGGTCGGGATTGACCTTGACGAGCTTCAGATTGATATAGAAGCAGCTCAGAGTTTGATAAAAGAAGTAAGGCAGATTTTTATTGAATTCCCCCGCTGTCAACAGGTTACTTTTCTCGAAAATAATAAGGAAATAGATGAATGGAGAAATGTTGCACAGGAGAATAATGTACAGTTTATCGCTCCCGAGCAGTGGCATTACGGAACCGATAACGGCAAAAAGTTTGTTGATTATCTGCGGGGTCTGCTTAGTCACACCACTTTTTTCCTCGGCACAGAGATCATCTCTATTGAAAAAGAGAATGGAAAATATCGCTTTATATGTCAGAAAAACCGAAAGACGGAAAAATATTCCGGAAAAGTTGTTCTTGCTTCTCCGGGGCGTGGCGGCGCATACTGGTTCAGAGATTCATCCAAAAAAATTGGTGTTGATAATAATTTTGGCCCCATTGATGTGGGTGTTCGTATAGAACTGAACAGGAAGTTTTATGATCCCATAACAGATGTCGTGTACGATCCGAAGTTTATTTTTCAGACCAGGCGTCATGACGACAGAGTAAGAACATTTTGTACCAACCCTGGTGGCAGGGTAAGGGTTGAAAATTACGGCAATTTTAAGCTGGTTAACGGTGATGCCCTCTTCAAGCATAAGACAGGAAACACAAATTTTGCATTGATAAACACGGTTTTTCTGACACAACCCTTTTCTGATACCACTGAATTTGGCCAGATGATTGCCAGACAATTTTTCCTGCTGGGTGGCGGCAGGCCTATTGTTCAGAGGGTAGGGGACTTCAGGGAGGGAAAGAGAAGTTCTAAATCGACATTTAATAGCAGGTCTCGTCACTTCGACCGCTGCAAGGCCACCTATAATGCGGTACCCGGTGATATTACACTCGGCCTGCCTGCACGTATCGTGGATAATTTGTGGGAATCGATGAAAACTCTTGATAAAATTGTGCCCGGTATTCTTCATCCATCCACTTTGTTATACGCACCGGAGATTAAATTTTTTGATACCCATTTTCCGACTGACCAACATCTTGAAACGAACATCGAGGGTATCTTTGTGGCCGGTGACGGCACAGGGAAAAGTCGTGGAATAGTAGGGGCAGCTATTTCGGGAATAATTGCTGCGAAAGGAATCGTAGAAAAGTACTTTTGAAAGGGGGTTTTTATGAGAATAGGTTTCATTTCTACTTATCCACCGATAGAATGTGGGATAGCCACCTATACTCAATACCTTACAGATGCCCTGCGGGGCCAGAAAATGGATGTATATGTTGTTTCTCATCACGGAGGGAATGGGAAAAATGTATTTACAGCCTTTGATTATGAAGATGGAGACCTCGCCGAAAAGGCGTTTGCAATAATGACAAGACTCACACCGGACGTCGTACATATTCAACATGAATTCGGTTTATACGGGAAACACTTTGGTGTATCTGTCATTCCATTAATACTTAAGTTTCGGCTTGCGGGGATACCTGTGGTAACCACACTCCACACGGTCTATGATAAAATTTTTGATGAACACCTCATAATTCTTACCTCCATTATAGAAAACTCAGATGCGATACTCGTCCATGAACCCTACCAGCTTGAGGCATTGAAACACTATATCAAAGAAAAAGAATTATTGGACAAGATTCACGTGATTCCTCATGGAGCCAGAGAGGTGGATCCAGTAGAAAATGCGAAGGAAAGTCTGGAAATTTCTGAGAATACAAAGGTACTACTCATGCTCGGCTATTTCAGGCCGACCAAGGGATTTGAAAGAATAATAAAATTATGGCACAGAATAGTTGAGAAGCACAGGGTAAATGATATATTACTCATGGTAGCAGGTAAGATAAGAGGCATTGAGTTTCGCGATTATCGGAATATGCTTTTCAACGAGATAAATTCATCACCTGCAAGGGACAGTATAAAGGTAGTACGGGGACAGATATCACAAGATTCCTTCGATACAATAATATCAGCATCTGATATAGTAGCCCTTCCTTACTCTGTGAGCTCTCAAAGCGGTATCGTTGCGCATTGTCTTGCTTTTGGAAAGCCTATTGTTACCGGCAACACACCTGTAATGGCTTCGCTTATCGAAGAGATCCGTGCAGGTTTGATATGCAATACAGATCAGGATTATGTAGATAATATTGACAGGATTCTGAGTGATGACGATCTAAGAAAAGAGCATTCTAATAATGCCCTAAGATATGTCAGAGACAATATCTCCTGGTCAAGGATAGCCCGGAGACACATAGAGATATATGAGACAGTTGTTGAACCATCTATCTTGGGCATAGATAATATATGGATGGATTAAACAAAAAGATAGGAGGGTTTGCATGATGCTTAACCGCTCACCATTTGAGAGATTTTACAAAAATCCAATTCTCAAAAGAACAGATATACCCTATTTCTGTAACTCTGTATTTAATACGGCCGCGTGCATGTTCAGAAATGAATATCTGCTTCTTTTGAGAATAGAAGATCTCGAAGGGCGAAGCCACCTCACGATTGCCAGATCGAAAGATGGGATTAACTTCATAGTGGACAAAAAGCCGTGGATAGTGCCTTCGCATGATCCAGATTATGAACCATACGAAAGATATGGTGTCGAGGATCCAAGAATCACGCAGATTGAAGAGACATATTACATTACTTATACCGCATTTGGTCCGTTTGGAGCCAGGATTGGGATTGGAAAAACTGAAGACTTTAAAAAATTTGAAAGGATATCTCTTGCGACGGAAGTAGATAACAAGGATGGGGTGTTGTTCCCGGAAAAGTTCAACGAAGAGTATGTCTTGATTACCAGGCCCGGGGGATTTGGGGGACAAAGAGGGGATATATGGATATCATTTTCCCCCGACCTGATCTACTGGGGGAAGTCCAGACTACTTATGAGACATACCCCTGGTGGATGGAGTTCAGGTAAACTGGGGGCCTCTATCCCACCTGTAAAGACGGAGGAGGGATGGTTGCTCTTTTATCATGGCGTAAGGGAGACGGGAAGTGGCAGGATATACCGGGTGGGAGCCGCCCTCCTGGATCTCGAAAAACCGCATAAGGTCATAGGACACACTCAACATTTTGTACTTGGTCCTGAAGAGCTATATGAGAGAGTAGGAGATGTTCCAAATGTGGTGTTTCCATGTGGCGCCATCCTGGAAGAAGATGGTACAATAAAAGTATATTATGGTGTAGCTGACACGGCCATTGCCATGGCCACTGCTAAAATAGATGATATTATCAGGCTTTGCCTGAGCCCATACGCAAAATAGGCAAAAACAAAATTTATGGAGATTTGAATTGAACAGCGAGCGAATAAAAAATAAACATTTTCCTTAACAATCGGAGATTCCCCGCAACTCGAGACTGTGTCATAATAGTTTAGTAACTTTGTAACATAATTGTTCTTTGACAAAAGAATATTAAGAACTCTTCATGAAAGACAAACTGGAAGAA
>JAUVKS010000085.1 GCA_030596145.1 Pseudomonadota bacterium
ACAACAGAAGAGGGTGAAATATTAGGTGACCCGTTTGAAATCGAAAAAGAACTGGGACATTGCACAGACCTGGTTATTGATGGAGGCATCCTGGGCACGGAGCAATCAAGCATTGTAAGTCTGCTCGATGACACGCCCGAAGTTATCAGGATCGGCAAAGGTGATGTAACTGACTTTATATAAATGAATTATCCTTTCCCCCTCACCCCCTCCCCCACCCCCTCCCACCTGGGGAGGGGAGATATGTGTAATAGGGGAAAAGGAATTATTAAGGATATCATTCTGACATATTTACAGGAAAAGGAATCGTTATGAAAAAGAAGATGCTGATAAACGCTATTGACGAAGAACAAAGCCGTATGGCCATTGTTGATAGTGATGGCAAACTGACGGAATTCAACATTCAGATGTCGACTAAAGAACCAACAACTGGAAACATCTATAAGGGCGTTGTTGTAAAAGTGGAACGTGGTCTCCATGCGGCTTTTGTGGACTATGGAAGCAACAGGAATGGGTTTCTCCCTCTGCACGATGTAAGCTCAGAATATTTTCCCGAGCAAAAAGAAGATAACAAACCGGCTCCAAAACCCACACTCAAAGCCGGACAAGAAGTGCTGGTTCAGGTACAGAGGGAGGCAAAGGACAGGAAAGGGGCTATGCTTACAACCTACATATCGCTGGCGGGAAGGTACCTTGTCCTGATGCCCAACAAACAAAATACCGGCATATCTCGAAAGATAGAAGATGAAGCGGATCGCAAGAAACTGAAGGAGTTGATGGAACAGATAAATAAGGATGAGCAGATTGGTTATATCGTCCGTACTGCAGGAATGAATAGAAAAAAACAGGAACTTTCCAGTGACTATCAACGTCTCCTCAGATTATGGAATGACATCCAGAAAAAGGCTAAAACCGCGCCTACACCATCGCTCATCTATCAGGAAAGCGACTTTGGGGTGCGCTCGCTGCGGGACTATTTTACCCCCGATATCAATGAGACCCGGGTTGACGATATTGAAACATTCAGAAAAATGAAGGATTACTGCAAGGCAGTCTCACCCAGGAGCATAAAACTAATTAAACATTACAATGAAAAGACACCAATCTTTGACAAATATCAGGTCGAGGACCAGATAACGGCAATATACAGGGAACGAGTATCCTTGCGATCGGGCGGATATATTATCATAAATCCCACAGAGGCAATGATCACCATAGATGTTAACTCAGGGCGCGCTTTAAGCAAAACGAATATTGAACAAACTGCCTTTCAGACAAACCTCGAAGCAGCCGAAGAGATAGCCAGACAGCTTAGATTGAGAGATCTGGGGGGACTGATTGTAATTGATTTCATAGATATGATGGACAGTAGACATAATACAGAAGTGGAAAGGACATTCAAGAAAGCTTTAAGCCTGGACAGGGCCAGGATACAACTTTTGAAAATATCCAAGCTCGGCACCCTTGAGCTGTCCAGACAGAAGAAACAATCCACAATACAGGAGATTAGCTATACTGTATGCCCCCACTGCAAGGGAAGCGGACTCCGACCATCACTGGAATATACAGCACTTGGTATCTTCAGAAAAATTAAAACAGAGGTAGTAAAGGGAGAGTCCTCCGCCATTAATACGACCCTTCCATATGAAGTGGCCGACTATTTATTGAATCAAAAGAGAGATGAAATCAGCAAGCTCGAAAGTCTCCATGACACGTCCATACACATATCAGGAAGTCCGGGTATACAGTGGGGCGAATCGAAATTTGAATTAATCAAGAAAGAAATAGCGAGTGTAGTTCCCATAAATGAAAATAATCAATCCAAAACACCCGACAAATCGGGTGAATTGGACATCAAACCCGTTAAAAAGAAACCACATCGACCCTATAAAAAGAGATCAGATATTAGAAAATCAAAACCCTCCGATAAGCCACATGAACCGGTAATAGCAGAAACCGCAGAAAGAGAGGCCGCCGGAAAGAAAGACAAACACCAGTCTGTACTCAGTCAGATTATCAATATATTAAAAAGGTGAGTAACTACTCAGGTATGAGTAGTCACAAGGCACAAAGAAAAGCCGAACAGTAGTGAAAACAGTTTCCAGGGGTCAGAAATGGCAGATGGCCGACAGCCGATCCCTGACCCCTGTGAACCGTAAACTATGCCTTGCCCAGTTCCTTTGAGCGAAGGGTGGCCGCTTCGACAGCAGCAATAAGGGTTGCCCGGAGCCCACCCTCTTCAATTGCTTTCAGCCCGGCAATGGTGGTACCACCGGGAGAAGCAACCATATCCTTCAACTCCGCGGGGTGTTTATCCCCGTCCAGGTAGAGTTTTGCAGCGCCAAAGAGCGTCTGTGCCGACAATTTCAGGGCGATATCCCTGCTCAGTCCCATATTGACACCGGCATCCGACAGCGCCTCAATGATGACAAATATATAAGCAGGACCACTTCCGCTGAGACCCGTTACAGCGTCCATGAGGTTTTCGGCCACGATGACCGTAATACCCACCGAATCAAAGATATAACGGGCAAGCGCAAGATCATCTTCAGTGGCGCCTTCTCCGGCGGCAAGGGCCGCCGCCCCTTCACCGACGAGCGCCGGCGTATTCGGCATAACCCTGATTACACGAACACCGCTCTTGAGATACCCTTCTATGAATCCTGTGGTTATGCCGGCCGCAATGGATACGATCAGTTTGGTTTCATCAATTATATCCGATACACCCTCCAGGACTTCTCCCATATTCTGGGGTTTTACCGCAAGAATAACGACATCCGCGCTTTTTACGGCTTCCCCATTATCCGCGGTCACATTAACGCGGTATTTCTTATCAAAATAGTCCATCCTTTCCGTCACTACATCGGAAACCGTTATATCTCTGGGAGACACCAGATTACCTGAAATCATACCGCCGGTAAGAACCTCTCCCATTTTTCCACCGCCTATAATACCCACCCTTTTTCCTTTTAACATTTCTCCTGTCTCCCTCCCTCCTCTCTTGAATGTCCAATCGTAATTAGTCAATCGTAATTAGTCAATTAAAAATATGGTTCTTGACTTTTATCCTTTCAATCTTTATCTTCACACCTATGATAAACATTCAGGAAATAGACGGATTAAAAATTGCGTGCGGGATAAACGAAGAAGGTTTCGTTGAAGGAAGGAAGAATCTTGTCTTTATCCACGGTTCAGGAAATGACCACACCGTCTGGAAGAGCCAGTACAATGCCATGGATAAAGATTATAATATTGCCGCCGTTGACCTGCCCGGACATGGCAACTCTGAAGGCAAGGGTGAGCAGGATGTGCAGGCCTATGTTGAGTGGGTAAAAAAGATTATAGGAAAACTCGGTTTTAAAAAACCTGTCCTGATCGGTCATTCCCTCGGCGCCGCAATAAGCATGACCTTCGCCATAAAATACGGCGACATGCTTTCCGGGATAGTCCCAGTTGGCGGAGGCGTTAAGATGCCGGTCAATCAACTTATACTCGATGGCATACGCCAGGATCCATCTTCAGTTATCGCCCTCGCGGCTAAATTTGCCATTTCCAAAAAAAATCGCGAACGTCTTACCGACTGCTTGACAGATAATCTGTCCAGCACAAATCCCGAAGTAATCTATGGGGACTTTCTTTCCTGTGACAGGCTCGATATTACGGAAGAGATTTCGCACATAAGGACACCAACCCTTCTTGTCTGCGGCGATGATGACAAAATGGCCCCGCCTGCCCTTTCTCAATTTATGAAAGACCGTATCCCGGGGGCGGAACTTATGTTGATCGAAGATGCGGGGCATTTTGCTATGCTGGAAAATGTAAAAATGTTCAACAGAATGTTGAAGGACTTTATTGATTCACTGCCATTTGAGAACACAAAGTAGACGGTTTCGTAAAAAGTCTTTTCGCAGCGAATTGAAGCATTTTGGGAAAAAGATGCTGGCAGTGCTTAGCGTTGAAAAAATCTAACTGTTTGAGTGCGTTAGCATGAGTTTTAGATTTTTAGCCAGGCGCTGATAGCATCCCCAAAATGGTTCTGAGCGAAGAAAACTGACTTATTACGAAACCATCAAAGTAGAAGGAGAAAACATGTTTATAATGGGAAACTTTATCGAGGCCGTAGCCAGAATTCTTGATGTAGGGCTAACGCTCTATATGTGGATAATCATAATCCGGGCACTTATCTCCTGGGTCAATCCCGACCCCTATAATCCTATCGTCAAGTTTCTCTACCAGATTACAGAACCAGTCCTCTCCACTATAAGGAGATGGATTCCTTTAAGAGGTATAGGGATTGATATCTCACCCATTATTGTCATCCTGATTATCATATTTCTTCAGAGTTTTCTGGTGCAAAGTATGATACAAATGGCCATTCGCCTCAAATCATAAAAAAACTTGTCAAGACCATAACAATTATGTTGTCGATTAAGAAAACAAAAGATGGAGTCATTTTCAATATAAGGGTTGTACCCAGATCCTCAAGATGCGAACTGGCAGGGATTCAGGAAGATGCCCTGAAGCTGAAAATCACCGCCCCACCTGTCGAGGGAAAGGCTAACGAAGAGTGCATAAAATTCCTTGCCGACAAACTCGGCGTCAGAAAATCCCGGGTTGCTATCATTGCGGGACACAAATCGAAAAGAAAAACCATCGCTGTATCGGGATTAACAAGTTCTGAGTTCCGGGTTCTGAGTTCAGAGTTCAAATCGAAACCCTAAACCCTGAACTCAGAACTTTGAACCCGGATTTGCCATGCAAAAAGAAACGGAAAATAGGCGTGTCGCCAAAGCAGCTAGTGTGGTAGGTCTGGCAACACTTCTCAGCAGGATATTCGGCTTCATAAGGGACATGGTTGTAGCCGGATTTTTCGGGGCTGGTTTTGCCACAGACGCTTTTTTTGTCGCCTTCAGGATACCGAATCTTTTAAGGCGTCTCTTTGCTGAAGGGTCTCTTACCATATCCTTTGTACCCATCTTTACAGAATACCTGAAAAAAAAGTCGAAAGAAGATGCTATAGGACTGGCGAACACCGCTTTCACCCTGCTTTCCATCATACTTGTAATTGTCTCACTGGCGGGTATTTTCTTTTCTCCTCTGATAGTCAAAATAATCGCACCGGGATTTTCAAAGGTACCTGACAAGTATGAACTTACAGTATTCCTGACACGGCTTATGTTTCCCTACATATTCTTTATCTCCTTGGTCGCGCTGTGTATGGGAATACTGAATTCCCTCAGACATTTTGCCGCTCCTGCCCTCGCGCCGGTTGTCCTTAACATTTGTATAATAGCTGCGGCCATTTTGCTCCGTAATCTGTTTCCTGAACCGATAATATCACTTGCCATAGGTGTAATAATCGGAGGCATTCTTCAACTCGCCATGCAGTTCCCCTTCCTGGTAAAGATGGGGGTAAAGCTAAGGCCCAGCTTCGACTTCAAACACCCCGGCATCAAGAGGATAGGCATACTGATGCTTCCAGCGGTATTCGGAGCAGCGGTTTATCAAGTAAATATATTTATAAGCACCCTTCTGGCATCGTTTCTTCCCGGTGGAAGCATATCATACCTGTACTACGCAGACAGGATAGTGCAACTCCCACTCGGGGTTTTTGCCATAGCCGTTGGAACCGCATCGCTTCCCAGTTTATCGGAACAGGCCTCAAGCGGAGATCTCGAAGAGATGAAAAAAACCATCTCATTTTCTCTGAGGCTGATCTTTTTCATCACCATACCGGCGATGATTGCCCTGATCGCTCTTCGCGTCCCGATAATCTCCGTCCTATTTCAGAGGGGGGAATTCGATTGCCAGTCAACCATACTTACATCACAGGCCCTGCTTTACTATGCCGTCGGTCTCTGGGCCTTTTCGGGGGTAAGGGTGGTCGTCGCGGCATTCTATTCATTACAGGACACAAAAACCCCTGTGAAGGTGGCAATTGCGGCATTATTTGTAAATGCTATCTTAAGCGTTATACTTATGTTCCCCATGAAGCATGGCGGACTGGCCCTGGCCACTTCTATTGCATCCGCTGTTAATATTATTATATTATTTTTCCTGCTCAAAAAGAAAATCGGGCAGTTCCTGGACAGGGAATTTTATGGATCTATTTTCAAGGTCATTTTGTCGTCTCTGGCGATGTGGGGGACAATAGCACTTGTCAACTATATTTTTCCATGGAACAATGAAGGGCCTTTTAACGAAAGGTTCATTATTCTCGTATTAGGAATAGCGGTCGGATTGAGTACATTTTTAATCGCTTCTTTTATTCTTAAAAGCAGCGAGATGATGACGGTATTCGAAATCGTAAAGAGAGAAAAAATACGGTAATGGACAGCTAACCGTTTCAACTGTTTGAGCACGAAGTGCGAGTTTGCAGGATCGGGTTTTATACCCGACCGCAAACGGTGGTCCGCGTGAGGCGGGGCACCCTACAGAATCGATTTTTCAATTTAAGTATAGCAATCTCTTACAAAAATATTGACTTCATGGGGTCAAAATGGTAGTTGGAAACGCGCTCCGACAAGAATATAAAAGAAAGGCTACGCCATGTTAGACATTAAACTTTTACGACAAAATATTGACCTTGTCCGAAGAAAAATGCTGGAAAGGGATGTGGATATTGACTTGGACAGCTTTACCCGCCTCGATTCCAAAAGAAGAGATATTCTGCAGGAAGTTGAGACATTAAGGAGTGAAAGGAACAAGGGGGCAAAGGAAATAGGCCAAAGGAAGAAGAACAAGGAAGATGCCTCGGAACTTATAGACAAGATGAGCGAGGTCTCCACCCGGATAAAAGAACTGGATGAATCTCTCAAGAAGACCGAGGATGATCTGCATAATCTACTGATGATCATCCCAAATATCCAGCATGAATCTGTTGTGTACGGAACAGGTCCGGAGGATAATTCTGTTGTGAGGGAGTGGGGAGAAAAACCAAAGTTCGATTTTGAACCAAAGCCTCACTGGGAAACAGGAGAAAATCTCAACATACTCGACTTCGCCAGGGGTGCCAGTATCGCAGGGGCAAGATTTACACTCTATCGGGGTATGGGCGCAACGTTAGAGCGGGCTCTGATAAATTTCATGCTCGACATGCACACTTCTGATCATAATTACACCGAAGTCTTAACGCCCTTCATGGTAAATAAAGAAAGCATGACAGCTACGGGACAGCTCCCCAAATTCGCCGAGGATCTGTTCAAGATAGAAGGAATGGATTATTATTTAATACCTACAGCCGAGGTGCCAGTTACCAACATACACAGGGAAGAGATACTAAATGAAAAGGACCTTCCCTGCTATTATGTTGCCTATTCACCCTGCTTCCGAAGTGAAGCGGGTTCTTATGGAAAGGACACAAGAGGACTAATCAGACAACACCAGTTCAACAAGGTAGAGCTGGTAAAATTTACAACACCGGAAATATCCTACGATGAACTGGAAAAGTTGACTCTCAATGCCGAG
>JAUVKS010000099.1 GCA_030596145.1 Pseudomonadota bacterium
GAAACCGCATACGAACGCGAACAGCCCGCCCGCTATTCCCGCGTAAAACGCGCTTATCGCGAAGGCAAGGGTCTTGTAGATTGTGAGATTCACCCCCATCACCTCCGCCGCGATATCGCTGTCTCTTATTGCGACAAATGCTCTTCCTACGCGCGTCTTCATGAGATTTATGGCGCTTACTACCATTATGACGGCAATAACCAGTATCAGATAGTACATACTGACATCGGACTCCAGCACCCAGCTGAAGCCCATCTTCGGCATTCCCAGCTCCAGGGGCGGGGCATGGAGTCCCATCCTGCCCCCAAAGATATCCCATGTGCCTATGACATGCATAATAGCCAGACCAAAGCCAAGGGTCGCGATCGCAAGATAAGGACCCTCCAGTCTCAGCGCCGGCAGGCCGAGGATAAAACCGAAGAAGGCCGCGATAAAAGCCGCCAGGGGAAGTGCCAGGATAAAGGGTACGTGGAAGTGCGTCATCAGGAAGACCGTTCCATAGGCCCCTATCGCAAAGAACCCGGCATGTCCCAGCGATATCTGGCCAGTATATCCAACAAGGATATTAAGCCCCACTGCAAGTATCGCGTGGACTATTATGATATTCAGGAGATAAATGTAATAGTTGGGTGTGTAGACGGGAAGAGTGAAGAGAAAGATCAGAAATGCCGCAGACCAGAAAAGGACGACTCCGCTACCGATAAGCTCAATGTCCTCATAATACTCACGCTTCATATCCACAGGAACACCTCATTTCCAAAATCTTCGTTGAAAAAAGATACGGGAAATGTGTAAGGGAGGAGCTAATAATATGATGATGAAAAATAAAACTAAGTTAAAAAATTCAGTCTGCACTATAAAAAGAAACAGGTCTGCATGTCAAGGAAAATGGTTTTGTTAATGCAATATGATTATGTCACCTTATATTAACATCCTTTAAAAGGAAAACTTTTTGAGTTCCCCGGCGAAGGAAGCAACCTTTTCCACCAGATCGTCCCTGTTGCTGTTCTCCTCGATCAGCCTGACAATAGCGCTTCCCACAACTACACCATCGGCATATTTAGCAATCTCCCCGGCCTGCTCCGGTGTGGATATACCGAAACCGACCCCAACAGGGAGGCTGGTTATTCTCCTTATTCTTCCCATATCCCTCTTGATCTCGGCAATCTCCGGTCTCTTCGTTCCAGTCACGCCCGTAACTGAAATATAATAGATAAATCCCGATGCCTTTTCAGATATCTTTTTGATGCGATCATCATCGCTTGTTGGTGTTATGAGGGAGATAAAGTCGATTCCCGACCTGTCGGTGTATTTCCTTAATTCGCCCGACTCTTCCGGAGGAAGATCGACCATCAGTATTCCATCCACCCCTGCCTCTTCTGCCCTTCTGGCAAACCTTTCATTTCCATAAATGAAAACAGGATTGTAATAACCGAAGAGGACAATAGGAATCTCTGAGACTTTTCGTACCTTCTCGATCATATCGAGGATATCGGGGAGCGTTGTTCCTCCTTTCAAGGCCCTCTGAGAGGCGGCCTGGATAATGGGTCCATCCGCTGTCGGATCTGAAAAGGGGACTCCGATCTCGACTATATCCACTCCGGCACGCTCCAGACCGAGTATCATCTCATAAGTCCTTTTCAGACTCGGGTCTCCCGCCGTTAGATAAACAATAAGTGCCTTCCCGCCTTTACTCTTTAGATCGTCAAATTTCTTTTCGATACGTCCCATTATAAACTTTCCCCCATTTTCTCCGATATGATTCCCGTGTCCTTATCACCCCTGCCGGAAAGGTTAACCACAATGAGTTTATCCTTCGCGAGGGTCGGCGCCAGTTTCATGGTATGGGCTATGGCATGGGCACTCTCCATAGCGGGGATGATCCCCTCACATCTCGTCAGGAAAACGACTGCGTCCACAGCGGCATCATCATCTATGGCCACATATTCAGCTCTTCCCGTCTCGTGGAAATAGCTATGTTCCGGACCCACACCGGGATAGTCAAGACCGGCAGCGATGGAAAAGGCGTCTTTTACCTGCCCGCTTCCATCCTGGATGATATAGGTCTTGTTTCCGTGAAGCACCCCGATGCTGCCGGCCGATATGCTCGCCGCGTGCATCCCGGTTTTTATCCCCTTCCCTGCGGCCTCCACTCCGACCATTTCAACACCTGTATCGTCCTTGAAGGGATAGAAAAGACCCATGGAATTACTTCCGCCTCCCACACAGGCGATGAGGACATCGGGGAGTCTCCCCTCCTTTTCCATGATTTGCCTTTTCGTCTCTTCTCCGATGACGCACTGAAAATCCCGCACCATCACAGGATAAGGGTGGGGTCCCGCCGTGGAGCCAATAACATAAAAGGTATCCCTTACCCGTGAGACCCAGTGTCGCATCGCTTCATTCATGGCATCCTTCAGGGTTCCAGTACCGGATGTAACCGGCACCACATCTGCTCCCAATATCTTCATGCGAAAGACATTCGGGGATTGTCTCCGGATATCCTCCTCACCCATGAATATCTGGCACTCCATTCCAAACAATGCCGCCACTGTGGCCGTTGCCACACCATGCTGGCCGGCGCCTGTCTCCGCTATAACTCTTCTCTTCCTCATCCTCCTGGCAAGAAGAGCCTGTCCAAGGGTATTGTTAATCTTGTGGGAACCGGTATGGTTGAGATCCTCCCGTTTCAGATATATCTTTGCCCCTCCCAGCTTCTCGGTAAGACGCCTGGCATAATATAGAGGAGTTTCTCGCCCCGAATATTCGCGTAAATAGAATGCCAGCTCGTCTTTGAATGTTTGATCATTTTGTGCCTCATTGTAGGTACCTTCCAGTTCAATTAGTGCGGGCATGAGCGTCTCGGCGGCGTATCGTCCACCAAAGATTCCGAAGTGTCCGTTTTTATCGGGTAAAGTTTGTTGCATGGTTTCACCTCTCGTTTCGAATTGAGAGTTTTAGAAATATGATTCTTCGATGCTCAAAACATTTTTTCGACAATTCTAAATCTCGCTCCACTGCAAATCCAAAACTCGCTCTTCGAGCTCAAACGGTTGAATTTGCGATCGTTCCGCTACGATTTGACCGGGGGCGCATCCCGCAAGGGGGCGCAACAATGAAAGACACTTTCCTTACCGGGAAGTGCCGCCACGGTCGGGCACTTCCATCGTTACCGAAAAAATCTTGATTCGCCTCTCAAAATCATATTTCTAAAACCCCATAGTTTGGAACGGTTATGTTAGTTTTTTGAACTCAAAAACAGTGCCTTTCGCCATACTTTCTGTCTGTCTTACAATCTCTATGATTTTTCCTACCTTTTCAGGGTCTTTCTTCCCCGGTGACAGCTCAACACCGCTGTTTATATCCACGGCATCCGGGGAAACGATTTTCAGCGCCTCCCGAATATTCTCCAGTCTCAGCCCGCCGGAGAGGATAAGGGTATGATTCTCCTTTATCTTAACGGCAAGATTCCAGTCTGATTCTTTTCCCGTACCCCCGTGGAGCTTTGGGTCATAGGCATCGATCAGGATGGCGCTCACCGGATACTCATACAGACGAGGCGTCTTGGCCGCTATTGCCTTGATCAACTTCGATTCAGGAAATTGCCGGCAATACTCGGGCGATTCATCTCCATGAAGCTGAATAAGATCAAGACCGCAGAATTCCACAATTTCCTTTATCCCTTCGGCGTCATGATTAACAAAAACCCCTACCTTGCATATATTATTAGGAAGCTTGCCTATAATTTCTCTCGCTGTCTCCGGTGCAATGTATCTTGGGCTTTCCCGATAGAAGATGAAACCGAGGGCATCTGCGCCGCATTCGACTGCATTCATTGCATCGTTTGTATTTGTTATCCCGCAGATTTTTATCTCAGTCACTTTTTTCAACTCCTATCCCCGTAGCGCAGGGCTTTAGCCCTGCCTGACACGGCAGCCCTAAAGGGCTGCGCTACTTCCCAAAAGTTCCTTCAGCTCCCCGCCAATATCATCCGCCCTCATCAGGGCCTCTCCAACCAGAAAGGAATGAATGCCAGCCTTCATCAGGGTCTCAATATCCTTTCTTGCGTTGATGCCGCTTTCACTGACGACGATTCTGTCTTCCGGGATACAGGACGCCAGCTCTATACTGGTTGTCAAATCCGTTGAAAATGTCTCCAGATTCCTGTTGTTGATCCCTATGATATCTGCCCCGGCGGCAATGGCCCTGTCCAGTTCTTCCCCGGAGTGCACCTCAACAAGAGAGTCCAGCCCGAGTTCCGCAGCAAGCTGTATATATTCCCTCAACTGTTCATCTTTCAGCAGCCTCACAATGAAAAGAACGGCATCCCCGCCCAAGACCCTTGTCTCGTAAATCTGACAGGAATCAATTATAAAGTCCTTCCTCAAGAGGGGAATATCGACGATTTTCTTGATGGCTGAAAGATAGGCTTTATCCCCTTCGAAAAACTCCCTGTCGGTAAGGACCGATATGGCTGCCGCACCGTTTTCCTCATAGATTGATGCAATCTCAAGGGGATCGAAATCCTCTCTCAATCTTCCCCTGGATGGAGAGCTTCTCTTGACCTCCGCAATAATGGAGCAGTCGCCACCAGTTAGCGCTTTTCTGAAATCCCGTGGAGGCGATAGATCGCGGATGACCCTTTTCAGCTCGGAAACCGGCTTTGAATACTTCAAATGCGCGACTTCATCCCTTTTTGCGGTTATGATCCTGTCTAAAATCATATTACGTACCCTGACCCCAAAAGTGCCTAAAGTTTGAAGTGAACTAAAGTGAGCTAAAGTTAATATACACGCCTTCGGCGTGGTCAAATTTGAAATAAGCTGCGCTGAAAGCGCATTTTTTAACTTTAGTCACTTTAGTTCACTTTAGCTCACTTTACACTTTTGTTGGGTTTCGTACCTCAACCCAACCTACAACTAAACCAATTAACTATTACTTAACTCAATCAAGGCCTGCAGCTTCTTTACGGCGGCTCCGCTGTCGATACAATCCGTGGCAATATCAATCCCTTCCGGAATATTTTCTGCCTTTCCCCCCGCCATGATTGCGAGTGCTGTGTTAAGAAGTACGATCTTCCGGCATGCGCCGTCTTTTCCTGTCAGAACAGCCCTTGTAATCTCCGCATTGGCTGATACATTTCCTCCGATAAGTTCCCGACCATCGGATGTTTCACCAAAAAAATCTGCCGAATTGATATTATATGTTGTGATCAGTCCATCATTCAATTCGGAAACCCTCGTCTCACCGCAAACTGTGACCTCATCAAGACCATCTGAGCCGTGAACCACAAACGCCCTTTTCGCACCCAGATTTTTCAGGACACCGGCAAACATTTCAGTCAAGCTGGGATCGTAAACACCTATGAGCTGAGAGGTCGCTCCCGCGGGGTTTGTCAATGGACCTAACATGTTGAATACCGTTCTGATACCGATCTCTCTCCTCGGGCCTATGGCATATTTCATGGCGCCATGAAGCTTGGGTGCAAAGAGAAAACCGATTCCTATCTGTTGAATACATTCTTCCACGATCTCCGGCCCAGCATCAATGTTTACACCGAGGGCTTCCAGAACATCGGCGCTTCCACAATCACTGGATACCGCTCGGTTGCCATGTTTGGCCACGGTCAAACCGACTGCTGCCACAACAAAGGCCGCAGTTGTGGAAATGTTAAATGTATTCATGCCATCGCCTCCGGTACCGCAGGTATCAACTATGTCCGATGAAAATGCATTGATCCTCGTTGCCTTGCGCCTCATGATGCGCGCCGCGCCGGTTACCTCGTCAACGGTCTCACCCTTGAACCTCAATGCTGTGATGAAGGCTCCGATCTGGGCGGGGGTAGCGTCCCCCTCCATGATGGCATTCATAACCCCCATCATCTCGGATTCGCTCAGATCAACACCTCCCACAATCTTTCCGATCGCTTTCTTTATCATTATTTTGACTCCTTTTATGATTTCTAATTCACCAATCCCAAAAAATTCTTAATTATCCTTTTCCCGTTCGGTGTGAGGACGGATTCGGGGTGAAACTGAATCCCTTCCACCGGATATTCATGGTGTCTTACACCCATGATTTCTCCCTCCTCCGTCCGGGCGCTTATGTCCAGACAGGACGGGATGGAATCTCTTTTCAATACAAGAGAATGATAACGGCCCGCGACAAAAGGGTTCGGGAGTCCCTTGAAGACCGTCTTGCCGTCGTTGATTATACCGGATGTCTTTCCATGCATGATTCTGTCTGCCCTCACCACATCTGCGCCAAAGGCGAATCCTATGGACTGGTGTCCCAGACAGACACCCAAAATGGGAGTGGTTTTGTAAAAATGTCTGATGACATCGACCGAAATCCCCGCCTCTTTGGGAGTACGGGGACCGGGTGACAGAAATATAGCGTCCACGTTTAATTCTCTGATATCCTCGACCGATATCTCATCATTTCGATAGACTAAAACCTCCTCACCCATCTGACCAATATACTGGACGAGGTTGTAGGTAAATGAGTCGTAATTGTCGATAACCAAAATCATTTTTTTCTCCTTCAATCCATTATTTCAAACTTTGTGGCAGCGATTCTTATGGCCTTAATCATCCCCTCGGCTTTACTAACGGTTTCCTGATACTCGGCTTCAGGATCGGAATCCGCCACGATTCCCGCACCCGTCTGGACAAAAACCTTTCCGTCCTTGACCATGATGGTCCTGATGGTAATGCAGAAATCCATATTTCCCGTGTAGCTGAAATAGCCGACCGCCCCACCGTAGGGACCCCTCACTGTAGGTTCCAGTTCATCGATAATCTCCATTGCTCTGATCTTCGGCGCACCCGTTAGTGTACCTGCAGGAAAGGTTGCCTTCAGGACATCGAAGCAATCCTTATCCCCGGACAACTGGGCCCGGATATTGGAAACGAGGTGCATGACATGGGAATACCGCTCCACCACCATAAGCTGATTAACCTGGACACTTCCTGTTTCTGCGATTCTTCCCAGATCATTTCTCCCCAGATCAACCAGCATGATATGCTCCGCTTTCTCCTTGGGGTCATTCAGAAGCTCGTCGGCAAGTTTTCTGTCCTCCTGTTCACTC
>JAUVKS010000078.1 GCA_030596145.1 Pseudomonadota bacterium
ATTCCGCTGTAAGTTAAGTTTGTAGTTTCAGGTTTAAAGCAGGGGCCGATGCCCTCATCGGCCCGAACGCGGAACGCAGAAACAAAAAAAGCCATAAAATAAGGGCAGGACGATTTCCCATCCTGCCCTTATTTGTTTCACAAAGCTTATAGCTATGAACCATAAACGGTAGCAACCGTTTTTTTTACCCTCTTAAGGATTGATTCTCTTCCGAGTATTGCAAAGAGTTTGTCAAGTTCAGGTCCCCAAGTTTTGCCTGTTATCGCGGCCCTTACAGGCATGAACAGCTTTTTCCCTTTAAGACCCGTTTTGCTGCTCACGATATCCATAACACACCTGTATAAATCATCTTCCGCACACTCTTCCGATATCAGGGCATCATGAAGCGATTTAACAACTGCCCCCGCATATTCCTTTTTTAGTGTCTGCGCGGCGTCTTCTGAAATCTCGCACCTTTCATCAAAAAACACATCAATATAGTCTCCGATCTCGGAAAATGTGCCGAGATTATCCCTTATCGCTTCTATCACGGAATGGAGCCATTTACGATCAATGATATCACAATTATATCCGGCATCTTCAATAAAAGGGAACAACAGCTCAGACAGTTTCGGGGTGCTGTAGTTACGAATATATGCCTTATTTAACCACTCCAGTTTAGCTTCGTCAAAAATAGCACCGCTTTTGCCCGCCCTTTCCAGGGAAAACTCCTCAATAATTTCACCAACGGAACAGATTTCCTTTGTCCCGGCAAAAGAACCACCAAGAAGGGAAAGATAATTCAAAAGGGCTTCCGGCAAAACTCCTCTATCCCTGAAATCCTTGACCGACACGGCGCCATGCCGCTTGCTCAACTTTGAACGATCTTTTCCCAGGATAAGTGAATGATGGGCAAAGAGGGGCGGATCGAAACCAAGGGCTTGATAGAGAAGCAACTGAAGAGGGGTGTTGGAAAGGTGGTCTTCTCCCCTGATTACATGGGTTATTTTCATAAGGTGATCATCGACGACAACGGCAAAGTTATAGGCGGGGATATCGTTGGAACGTACTATTATGAAATCCCCGATTGAATCACAATCGAATTTCATCGGCCCGCGGATCAGATCATTAAACTCAACAACGCCCTTGGGAACCTTGAAACGGGAAGCCGGACTTCTGCCTTCACTTTCAAATCTTCTTCTCTCTTCATCGGTAAGATTCCTGCACTTCCCCATATACCGCGGCATCATCCTCATCGAAAGGAGGGTCTTTCTCTCCGCCTCGAGTTCGTCCTCCGTACAGTAACAGGGATATACCCTGTCTTCCTCTACGAGTTTTTTCAGATAACGGTTATATATATCGATTCTCTCAAACTGGTGATACGGCCCGAATTCACCACCACTTTCAGGACCTTCGTCCCAAATAATTCCGAGCCATCTCAGGTCCTCGAGGATCCCTTTTTCAAACCTTTCGAACGTCCTTGCCCTGTCGGTATCTTCAATCCGAACGACGAAAGCTCCTCCATAATGTCTGGCAAAGAGCCAGTTAAAAAGAGCGGTACGGGCATTTCCCACATGGAGATTCCCGGTGGGAGAGGGTGCGAATCTTACTCTTGGTCTCTCAGGCATCTTTTTCTCTTACTGTAACAACGGCAAATGCGGCAACTCCCTCACCACGTCCGACAAAGCCCATCCCTTCATTCGTCGTGGCCTTTATATTTACCATCTCCACAGATATATTTAGTGCATCGGCAATATTCAGAACCATTTCACGGATATATTCCCTCAACTTTGGCTTTTCCAGAACCACCGTTGAATCGATATTATTCACGCAATAACCCTTTCTATCCGCCATATCCCTGACTTCCGTTAGAAGCTTAAGGCTGGATATATTCTTGCAGGCAGGATCATTATCGGGAAAATGCCTCCCTATATCTCCCTCACCGATAGCGCCGAGTATAGCATCACATAAAGCGTGCAAAAGGACATCCGCATCAGAATGGCCAAAGAGTCCCTTTTCATACGGTATCTCCCTGCCACCGAGAACAAGTTTCCTCCCTTCAACAAACTTGTGACTGTCATACCCGAAACCGACTTTCATAGATCAATCCTTATACTTAAGTTCCGAGTTCCGAGTCCCGAGTCCAAAGTCCAAAGTTTCCAACCCTGGATTCCAAACTCTAAACTTTGGACTCGGGACTCGGAACTCTCTTTATTATCTCTTCCCCCACGGCAACATCCTCTGGGGTTGTAATCTTTATATTATCATAAGAACCCGTAATCATCCTGACCTTGATACCGATACGTTCTACAAGTAACGCATCATCCGTGCCATAAAAATTATCCTCACAGGCCTTTTGATAGGCCGTCTTGACAACTTCCCTCCTGAAGGTTTGCGGAGTCTGAGTTAACCACAGAGTTCTTCTGTCAATCGTCTTTTCGATCAATCCGTCGCTACCGACCGACTTGACTGTGTCGGAAACTGGGACACCAACTACCACAGCGCCATCTTCCAGGACCTTATGAACAGAAATATTTATTAAGTCTTCTGAAATAAACGGTCGTACACCGTCATGAATTACCACGATATCACAATCATTGCCAACCGCGTCAAGACCATTCTTCACAGAATCCTGTCTCTCCCTTCCACCTGCCAATACATATCTGACTTTAGAAAGACCGTATTCCTCAACTATCATTTTTTTGGAATATTCTATATGATCCTTGGGAACCACCAATATAACATCATCAATAGTTGATGCTTCTTCAAACTTCCTCAGAGTATGAACCAGGATGGGAACACCATCCAGCAATAAATATTGCTTAGAGAGATCAGACCCCATCCTTTTTCCCAAACCACCGGCAGGTATGATTGCAACAACCTTCATCAATGATCCCTCAAAAAAAAAGCCCGGTGTTCTCAGAGCATCCCGGGCTTTAAACACCATCATCAGCGAGAATTAGCCCCATACGCTTTTTTCTCAGGGACGATTTCCTTCAGCTCCGAAAATATCATTCTACCCGCTGTAGTCTGAAGTACACTTGTCACCAACGTCTCAACATTCTCCCCTAAATGTTTGCTGGCATTATCAACGATAACCATCGTCCCATCATCAAGATAGGCAACTCCTTGCCCCAGCTCTTTACCCTCTTTAATTACCTTAACCGTCATAACTTCACCGGGCAGTACAACGGGTTTCAATGCATTAGCAAGTTCATTCACATTCAGGATTTTGATGCCCTGCAGTTCGGCAACCTTGTTCAGGTTAAAATCATTCGTTACGATCTTGCCGTTCATCTTCTTCGCCAGGGCAACAAGCTTTGAATCAACTCCCTTTATCTTGGGAAAATCTTGATCCACAATCTCAACATTAATATGGGGGTTTTTCTGCATTCGGTTAAGAATATCAAGTCCCCTCCTGCCACGTGAACGCTTTATCGAATCGGAAGAATCAGCAACGTATTGCAGTTCACCCAGTACAAATTGTGGAACGATCAAGTTGCCCTCGATAAAACCGGTGTCACAAACATCTGCCAACCTGCCGTCGATGATGACACTCGTATCAAGAATCCTGTAATCATTACTACTCCTTGGACTCTTTTTTAAAAACCCAAGCCCGGGAAAGTTGATCTCTTCACTCTTTTTTGATCCGATGACCAGGCCAAGATATCCGAGGATACAGGTCAACGCGACATATATCCAGGTCACGATTTCCTGATTTGCCCAGATACTCGTAAACCTTAAACTATAGGCAACAAGAGAAGCAATCAAAAGACCGATAATTGTCCCTATAACCCCACCGAATATAATCCTGAGGGACACCTTCCTTATCGCCTGTTCAATCTGTATGACAAATATAGAAACTAAAAACCCTAAAAGCAATCCTATTAATGATAGCGGAAAATCATAATCATAATATGCACGGGTAATAAAAAAACCACTTATGGAACATACCAAAATTAAAAGAAATCTAATAATCAGTTAAATCACCTCCTTTCCGACTGTTTTATACGAAGAGCTTAGGAAAAAGGATCCCGAGAACGAATCAAGAATCTTGGGGCAATGTTCGTTTCTGAAATCTTACATAAAAGTAGATTAATCAACGCATACCTGACACAGCGGCAAACGTTCAATGTACAGGGAATATGGAATTGATGTTCTGTTCTATTTTCGTCTCTTCATCCTGGGTTGCAACCGACATCTCTTTTATCAATAAATTCTTCGCAGTATCCATCATCTTTCTCTCACCAAAGGACAGATCTTTATTATATTTTAAAATAAAAAGATCCCTAAGTACTCTGGCAATTTCAAAAACCGATCCTGTTTTTATCTTTTCAAGATATTCTTTGTATCTTTTATTCCAAGTCTGTTTGTCTATTATTACATCTCTTTCTTTGAGAATTTCATAAACCTTGGGAATTTCTTCTTCTGAAATTACCTCTCTTAGTCCAACGGATTGTGCGCTGTCTGTGGGAATCATAATCGTCATACTATTTCCCAATATTTTCATGATGTAAAATATCTGTTCATTTCCCATGATCTCTCTCTTCTCTATTGACTCAATCACACCGACACCCTGCGCTGGATAAACTGCCAAATCTCCAATCTTAAACATTTGACTTCTCCTAATTACTTTTTCTTTCTTCATTAAAGAAGGTATAATATCATATCCGCAAATTTCAGTCAATTGAAATTCCCCAACCATAAAATCCCCAATTCTCCCGTAATGACTTCGAATTGCTAAAAAACTATGTATTAGATATAGTTATGCATAATCCTGTATAAGTCTCTATCCAGCCGATTCTGATCTTTTGCCTGATACTGCTCCACGACACCTTTTAGCCTGAGATACATTCCCATATCTGAAAGATCGTCGAGTTTTCTATAAATCCCCTTTCTCCTTCCAAGCCTGTACACAATCCTTTCCTCCTCCGATAGACTGAAATACCTGTCAATTATGGCCAGAAGCCTCTCCTTATCCTCTGGAAGTGTCCCCTCTAACTCCTCCAGAAGATTCAATATGTGATCACTGACAATTGTACTTTCAATGCCGTCAAGATTTTCAACAAATAACTTTATCTCTCTCAATATATCCTCATCCCCTATCGGCCTGAACTCACCCTCTTTCATCATTTTATAAAGATCTGTCCCTCTTCTCACCTGGAGCGACCTTAATCTTATAAATTGAGGATTTATCTGATTTAACACTTTTGCTGTTTCCTCTGCATGTTCCTTTGACCACCTGTCACCTCCAAGACCGGGTATTACATACTCGGAAAGAGATATACCCGATGCTCTTATCCTCTTACCGCCTTCAATATGCTCCGCGGCGGTAACACCTTTTCGAATAAACGCAAGCAGCGGATCATAACCGGTTTCCATTCCGATGTGAATCCTCGTGAGACCCGCATCATGGAGCCGCTTGAATTCTTCAACAGATTTTCTGGAGGCAGTCTTTGAACGGCAATATGATGTAATCCTCTTTACGCCGGGAAACTTTTCCCCGATGAACGAAAGCACCTCAACCAGATCATCCGTTTTCATAATAATGGAGTTTGCATCCTGTATAAATACCGATTCACCCCCAAAGTATAGCCAGGCTGCAACCGACTTGAAACTATCGTCGTAAGCCCCGTCACTACCATAGATTATATTTAATATAATATCAGTAACCTCTCCACCCTCTCCATTTCTCCACGACATCTCTCTTATCTGATCAGCAATATCCTTGGCTTTTTGTATATCTTCTTTGATTTCCTCAACGGATCTCAAACCAAACTCCCTGCCATGGTAACTATGGCAAAAGGCACACTTGTTCCAAGGACAATTTCTCGTAGCCCGAATTAGAAGACTTTTCGCCTCACTGGGTGGCCTTATCGGGCCCTGCTCAAAGGAAAAATTCATCTTCACTCCTCTTTATCAGATATTAATAACGGTTTTGATCTTAACTTTCTTAGTATAATCATCAGATGGGAATAGGTCAACACACAAGCACCCAAAAATGTTGAAAACCCCTTGATGCTTTTCCCTTTATATAGTATACTTACAAAGCTGGAGGAACATAAGGGGACTGGGTTCATAATAACCCAGAGGAGGAGGAAAGAATGAAAAGAAGGTTTCTTGGAATAGCTATCTGTTTTATGGCTCTAATTTTCGTGCTAACTCTCATCCCGGCTTACTCAGCAGCCCAGGACAACAAAATCAACATCAATACCGCTGGCTTAGAAGAACTAGTCAAACTTGAAAAGATAGGGGCTGTATACGCCAAACGCATCATCAAATATCGCGATAAACATGGTCCATTCGAAAAGATTGAAGATCTGATGAAGGTCAAGGGTATCGGTAAGATAACTTTTGCTGCCATCAAAAATAAAATTACCGTTCGTTAAAGCCGCACCCAAATTGAAACCCTTTAAACCACTCCCCGTCTCCTCCAGCCAAGAAACGGGGTTACCTATTTAAATCGCTGGGCACCTCTATTTCCTGCTCGGAAGGAAAAAAAGAGGATTTCTGGCCTTGTTCTTGCGCCGGATTTCGAAGTAAAGATAAGGTTTGCTGTTGTTTTCCGGTTTCCCCAAGAGTGCAATCTGCTGTCCCTTCTTAACAGAATCTCCTACTTTCACCTTTCTACTCTTAAGATAGGCATAAACCGTCGCATAGCTGTCTCTATGTTTTATTATAATTGTATTTCCATAATATCTCAGTAGGGAGGAGTGGATCACCGTTCCACTCGCCGCAGCTACAACAGGTTTCCCCTCCCTTGCGGCTATGTTGATTCCGTTATATTTCATATCGTTTGGCTGAATACCAAACCTTGAAACTACCTTACCTTTTACGGGCCATATAAAACGCTTCCTGTCAAAGCTGAGCTTCGTACGCTGCTTGGTTTTCTGCTTTGTTCTGTAAACCTTTTTGCTCGTTATATCCCGTTTAGCCGGCGTCTTTTTCTTCGTGGAACTTATCGTATTCTTTGTGGGAATTACCTTCTGTTCGAGAGGCGGTTTTGATATCATAACAGGAATGTCAATATCTATGACTCGCTCAGCACCAGGGATAAAGATAACACTGTCAACCTCTATAAGAGTAAGATCTGTTATATTGTTTATCTCAGCCAGATCCTGGATATCGATATTATATGATCGAGCTATCCTCCAGAAAGTCTCACCGCTCTTTACGCAATGGTACACCCCCTTTACCCGCACTGATTCCTTAAAATGTACCGCACAGGCAGAAATGAACAGAATTATCAGTAAAAGTAATAATGTCTTTTTTCGCAAGATGTCTTGCTCCGTGAAACAAAGCTCCCATTCATTAATAGAAACCAATCAATATAAATCCACCGACGAGGAGCAGTACAAAGATCACTGCGAGGATATTAAAATACCTGTCTATAAATGATCTTATCTGTGCCCCGAACATATATATCAATCCCCCTACAATAAAAAACCTCGCTGACCTGCTAACGACAGAAGCCAGCAGAAACACGGGAAAGTTTATCTTGAACGCCCCCGCCGAAATCGTAAAAACCTTATAAGGTATAGGTGTAAACCCGGCTATTCCCACTGCCCATGCATTATACCGATTATAAAATTCGGCTACACTTTCGTATTTTTCCGTCAACCCATAGAAATTCAAAATGCCAAAACCGATGATTTCCATAAATTGATATCCGATTACATATCCAAATATGCCTCCAAGTACAGATCCCACCGAACATATCAAGGAATACCGGAAAGCTTTCGAGGGGATCGATACCGCTAGTGCAATGAGAAGAACATCGGGGGGTACCGGGAAAAAACTTGATTCTGCAAAGGCAAGCAAAAAAAGCGCCCATGAACCATATGGAGTCTCGGCCCAGTGAAGAACCCAATCATATAATTTTCTTAATTTCCCCACCCATACTCCC
>JAUVKS010000131.1 GCA_030596145.1 Pseudomonadota bacterium
TCCTCCGGTATTATCTTAAACATCTCATCACCAGGACGAACACGCTCCGTTACCTTAATACCTATATAATCACCTACCACTGCCTTTTCAACCTTTTTGTTATCTACTTCCAAAGAATCAATTTTATCTTCGAAATCTGTGGTATGACCTGTAAATTTAATGGTATCTCCCAAATTTAACTCTCCATCAACAATCTTGACTGCTGCTACACTTGGTTTCGCAAAAAACTTAACAACCTCACCAATTTTCTCTTCCGCCATGATTAATCCTCCTTTCCTCATAAATAACATTTGGTTTTGAAAAGGAAACCCCCATCCACAGGGGCAGGGCTTCCCCGTAAGGAAAAAGTTTATCTTATATCGCGCTCCCTACCCTGTCTACAATACAAAGTAAGAGATGCGCCCCGATCAAAACACGTACCATCGGCTAAGGTTAAAGCCTTAGGTTTCCGTCATTATAATTTTTTCAAGGAAAATTTCAAGGGGAAAAATCATGAGAAATGTATAGGACTATCGCAATAGGCTTCTACGAAAAGATGGTAATGAGCAACAAAAAAGGCAAGGGGGGTCATCCTTGCCTTGTAATTCATATATTTTCTCTTTTTCTACCTTCCAGAAGCTTCTGTTTTTTTGAGGTTTATTTTCCTTCTTCCGAGACTAATTCAATAACTGACATAGGAGCATTATCACCCACCCGATGACCTATCTTGATTATTCTCGTATAGCCACCAGCTCTTTCACTATACCGAGGTGACAGTTCTTCGAAAAGTTTCTTGACAACTGTCCGATCCCTAATAAAAGACAAAGCCTGTCTCCTCGCGTGAAGGCTACCCCTCTTCCCCAAGGTGATCATCTTTTCAGCAACTCTCCTCAACTCTTTGGCTTTCATATCGGTCGTAACAATCTTTTCATGTTCCAAGAAAGAAGTAACCATGTTTCGAAGCATCGCTTTCCTATGACTTGTGGTTCTACCCAGTTTTCTTCCAGCCTTTCTGTGACGCATTTACTATCTTCCTTTCTAATTAACTAATCTATTTTCTACTTCGTTTAAGCTTCTTTCTCTTCTTTCATCGGCAGTGGAAAATCAACCTTCATGCCGAGACCAAGTCCCATTTCCGTAAGTATATCTTTAATCTCATTAAGGGATTTTCGCCCAAAGTTTTTGGTCTTAAGCATCTCAGCCTCAGTCTTCTGAACAAGTTCTCCAATAAGAGCAATGCCGGCATTCTTTAAACAGTTTGCCGATCTTACAGAAAGTTCCAACTCATCAACACTCCTAAGCAAGCTCTCATTAATCTTTTCCTTTTCTTCAACCTCTTTATGCTCTTCTTCCGCTTCCTCTTCCTCTTCAAAATTTATAAAAACATCCAACTGATTCTTTAATATCTTCGCTGCATAGGCTACCGCGTCTTCCGGCAAGATAGTCCCATCCGTCCATACCTCCAATATTAGCCTATCATAATCAGTAACCTGGCCAACCCTGGCATGGGTTATCGTATAGTTGACCTTCTTGATCGGTGAAAACAGTGCATCTATGTTTATCGTTCCTTCCGGTTGATCGGACTCCCCCTCCTTCGCGGCGGGAACATAGCCCCGACCCATTTTCACAACCATTTCCGCCTTAAACACAGCATCAGCTGAAAGGGTTGTAATATAGTGGTCCGGGTTCAGTATCTCAACCATACCATCAGTAACGATATCCCCAGCAGTTATAACTCCTTCCTCTGAAGCATCAATATGAACAATCCTCTGTTCACCTTGATGAAGCTTTAAGCGAACCCCCTTTAGGTTTAGAATGATATCGGTCAGGTCATCTTTTGCCCCGGGAACCGTTGAAAATTCGTGAAGTGCACCATCAATCTTTACAGAAACAACAGCTCCTCCCTGTATGGAAGACAGCAGCACTCTCCTAAGAGAGTTACCCAAGGTAATACCAAGGCCTCTCTCCAGAGGCTGGCAAATGAATTCCCCATAAAATTGTGTATGTGTCTTTTCATCTAGATCGATTCGCTTCGGTCGTATTAAGCTACGCCAGTTTCTCTGCATATTCTCAATTTCCTATATAGAATTGCTTTAACAGTTATTTGAGCTCAAGGAACAGTTTCGTTATGCTATTTGGAGTAAAGCTCAACAACCAATTGTTCCTGAATCGGCATGGTTAATTCTTCCCGAGTGGGAAACATCTTTACAATACCTTTAAAGTTATCCTTATCCAATTCCAACCATTGCGGTACGCCACGTCTCGCGACCGTTTCCATCGAATCGAGTATCCGTGCCATCTTCCTGCTTTTCTCTCTAACCTGAACTTCATCACCCGACTTTATCAAGTACGATGGGATATTTACCTTACCCCCATTCACCAAAAAATGATTATGCCTTACAAGCTGCCTCGCTTCACCCTTGGAACTGGCAAAACCCATTCTGAATATGATATTGTCGAGTCTTCTCTCCAACAAAACCAAGAGGTTCGTCCCCGTCACGCCCTTCTGCCTATCTGCCTTTACATAATAACCCCTGAATTGTTTCTCTAAAAGTCCAAACATTCTCTTGAGCTTTTGTTTTTCCCTCAACTGAACGCCATAGTCGGAATACTTCTTCCTTCTTTCTCTGGCCTGCCCATGCTCTCCTGGGGCATATCCCTTCCTCTCAAAGGCACATTTATCACTATAACATCTATCTCCTTTGAGAAAAAGTTTCAAACTTTCTCTTCGGCACAATCTACATAAAGACCCTTTATATCTCGCCAAGATACTCCTCCATTTTGTTATGAAATCAAGCTATTCTCTTTCCTTTAGCCCTTAGTCTTTTACATCTAACCTTGTTTCTATTATACTCTTCTTTTCTTCGGCGGACGGCAGCCATTATGGGGAACCGGTGTTACATCCCTGATAAGGCTTATACCAAGGCCTGCCGCCTGTAGAGACCTCAGTGCTGCTTCTCTACCAGAACCAGGCCCCTTTACATATACTTGAACACTTCTTACCCCATGCTCTTGCGCTTTTTTCACTGCATCCTCTGCAGCCAACTGAGCGGCAAATGGTGTACTCTTCCTCGAACCTTTAAAGCCCCGCACTCCAGCAGAGGACCAAGCAATAACATTACCACTCAGATCGGTAATAGTAATAATCGTATTGTTGAAAGTCGATTGAATATGAGCAATACCTTCCGGTACATTCTTTCGTTCTTTTCTTTTTCCAGCTTTCCTCTTAGGTTTTGCCATCGTTCCTCCAGATGAATAATTACAAGGATAGGAAATCCGTATCTGATATTCGAATTACTTCTTTCTCTTCTTGCCGACAATAGCCCTTCTTGGCCCCTTCCTCGTCCTAGCATTTGTGCTTGTCCTCTGACCTCTGACAGGAAGCCCCCTTCTGTGCCTCAGCCCACGATATGAACCTATGTCCATTAGGCGTTTTATCGACATGGAAATTTCTCTTCTTAAATCCCCTTCAACCTTATGTTCCTTATCTATAATATTCCTTATAGAGGTTACCTCAGAATCTAAAAGGTCATCAGTGCTCGTATCAAATTTTACTCCTGCTTCCTCAAGTATTTCCCTCGACTTGGACCTACCTATACCATATATATATGTTAAAGCGATTTCCATCCTCTTTTTCTTAGGTAAATCTACACCTGCAATTCGTGCCACCCTTAATGTCCTCCTCCTTACAATCTAAGGTTTAGATAGATTCCCTGCACCCTCTACCACAGTCTAACGCACCATCTGTCTATATATCATTTGGCATTTGAACTTTGTTTTGCCTACCCTTGGCGTTGTTTATGCCTGGGATTCTCACAGATAACCCTGAGCACACCACGCCTTTTAACAATTTTACATTTATCACACATCTTTTTAACAGAAGACCTTACTTTCACAACACCTTACCTCATCTCACGAAAGGGAACAGGTCTTGACATTTGACACTTCCCTAATTAAAGGAAATCCATTTTGCCATAAAATGTCAAACCTTATACCACCTCCACATTTATTTTGACCTGTATACAATTCTCCCCCGCGTTAAATCGTAAGGGGACAGTTCAACGATCACCTTATCACCAGGCAATATCTTAATATAATGCATTCGCATCTTCCCAGAGATATGGGCAAGAACTCGATGCCCATTTTCCAGTTCAACACGAAACATTGCATTCGGCAACGGTTCAATTACCTTACCTTCAACCTGTATCGCTTCCTCTTTTGCCATAAAAATCTACCCTTATTTGTTCTATTAGTTAACCAATGAAACCAATTAAACTAATAAACCCGTATCAGTCAACCCTGCTCAATATTACCGGTCCATCTTCCGTAATTGCCACAGAATGCTCAAAGTGGGCTGAAAGTTTACCATCGGCTGTTACCACCGTCCAACCATCATCCAATACCTTCACCTTGTATGTTCCCTCATTAACCATTGGTTCAATGGCAAAAACCATACCTGGCTTTAATTCAATACCCTTTCCTCGTATACCGAAATTCGGAATCTGCGGATCTTCATGAAGATTTTTTCCTATTCCGTGACCCACAAAATCTCTCACCACAGAAAACCCGGAAGCTTCAACATGCTCCTGTACAGCAGCTGATATATCGCCCAACCGATTCCCTGCCCTCGCCTCCTTTATCCCATTGTAAAGAGATTCTTTAGTAATGCTACTCAGTCGTGCCGCCACATCGGAAACTTCACCTACAGAAACAGTTATGGCAGAATCTCCGTAATAACCATTATAATATATTCCAAAATCGAGGCTTATTAAATCTCCTGTTTTCAACACCCTATTTGACGGCATTCCGTGAACCACTTCGCTATTGACGGACACACAGAGAGAAAAAGGATAACCTCTATACCCCTTAAAGGCAGGTTTGGCACCTTTTCTCAGGGCAAGCTCTTCAGAATATCTGTTCAGTGCCATGGTTTTTATACCAGGCTTTACCATACCCCTTAATTCGTTTAAGATATCAGCTACAATAATATTGCTTTGCCTTATCTTTTCAATCTCCTCAGGAGATTTCAAGATCACCATTACTTTTTTTACCCCTTAGCGCCTCTTGCCCATCCGCCCTTTCTTCATAAAACCTTCATATTGTCTCGTCAACAAATGAGTCTCTATTTGACCTGCTGTATCAAGGGCAACACCCACTACAATAAGAAGTGCCGTACCACCGAAGTAAAAAGGCACATTAAACTTACTTATAAGAACACTCGGTAGTACACATACTGCTGAAACATAAATTGCACCACCAAAGGTAAGCCTCGTCAAAATATTGTCGATATATTCTGCTGTTCTTTTGCCCGGTCTTATACCCGGTATATAACCTCCATGTTTTCTCATATTATCAGCCACATCCACAGGATTAAAAGTAACCGCTGTATAAAAATAACAGAAAAATATTATAAATGCCACATAGAGCAACTCATATATAAATCTTCCTGGCATCAAGACATCCGCCACAATCTTCATCCAGGGATGCGGAACAAAATTGGCAATCGTAGCAGGAAACATTATGATTGAGGAGGCAAATATGGGAGGGATGACACCTGCCGTATTAACCTTTAAGGGAAGATGTGTTGTCTGACCGCCATACATCTTCCTCCCAACAACTCTCTTTGCGTATTGAACGGGTATTTTTCTTTGTGCGCTTTCCACATAGACAATAATACCAACAACAGCAACCATCGCCACAACAAGAATTATAATAAAAAATATCCCCATCTCACCTGTGGAGAGCAGGCGAAAGGTATTTAAAATAGCAACAGGACCTCCACATATTATACCCGCAAAAATGATTAGAGATATTCCATTACCAATACCCTTATCAGTAATTTGTTCTCCCAACCACATGATAAACGAAGTACCGGCGGTAAGGGTAATAACGGTCATTATCCGAAAGGCCCATCCGGGGTCAATTACTATAGATACACCCGTAGGACCTGCCATGTTTTCCAATCCTACTGC
>JAUVKS010000017.1 GCA_030596145.1 Pseudomonadota bacterium
ATCATAGCCTCAAGACAGGTAAGGCCGGGAGATTATGTGGAACTTGATTCAGGTCAAAGAGGTTACGTCACAGATATAGCATGGCGAAATACAACCATAAGAGCACTTCCCAATAATATGATAATTGTACCGAATTCCAAGATGGCTTCCGCTATTATCACAAACTACTGCGAGCCAGAAAAAGAGATGTCGGTACTTATTCAGGTTGGTGTCAGTTACGACAGTGATCTTGAACAAGTGGAAAACATTACTATTGAGGTGGCCAAAGAAGTTATGGGGAAAATCCAGGGGGGTATCCCTGAATTTGAACCCTTTATTCGTTATCATACCTTCGGCGATTCCAGTATCGACTTTACCGTGATACTGCGGACAAGAGAATTCGTTAACCAGTATATTATCAAACATGAATTCATAAAAAGATTGCATGAACGCTATAAAAAGGAGGGTATCGAAATTCCGTTCCCCATCAGAACGGTTTATATGAGGGAACAAAAATAGATGAAAACCGATACAGACAGATGGCTCGAAGAAGGGGCTGAAGCCGTTTTAAAAGAAGCGGGGATCAGGGAAGGTCAAATTGTATTGGATTTTGGCTGTGGCTCCGGTTATTATACAATTCCCGCCGCGAGGATAGTCGGCGGCAAAGGCGGGGTATATGCTCTGGATAAGAACAGGGATTCTTTAAATGAGGTAGCGAAAAGGGCAAAGATAGAGACACTCAATAATATACTGCTGATAAAGACATCCGGAAAATTGCGAATTCCTCTGGAAGATGAATCTGTTGATGTCACCCTGCTTTATGATGTTATACATTCCTATTATTTCTCGGCAACTGAGAGGAAAGAATTACTGACTGAAATTTACAGGATTTCAAAACCCGGCGCTTTAATTTCAGTCTATCCAAGGCACATGAACCTGGAAGATGTAAAGGACGAAATGGAAAAGGCAAATTTCCCCTTTGCAAGAAAGCTCTTTTTCACATTGCTTCATGATCAAGCCCTTACACGGGATTATTTATTAAATTTTCGACGAGGCCGACAATAAGGTCGGAAAGGAGGACATTGTATGGATTATAGAAATATGACAGCACCCTGTGGACTGGATTGTTTCAATTGTCCCATGTACATGGCATCTATCAATGAGGGTCTCAGGGAGAAAATAGCTGAAAATCTGAAAATACCCGCTGAAAAGGCCCAATGTAAGGGGTGCCGAAACGAAAATGGAACGATGGGGTTTCTCGGTATGACCGAACCGTGTAATGTGTATAGATGCACCCGGGAAAAGGGTCTCGAATTCTGTTCAGATTGCCAGGATTTTCCCTGTGATCATCTTCATCCTTACGCGGACATGGCATCGAAAGTCCCACATAACACCAAGGTCTTCAATTTATGCCTGATTAAGAAAATGGGGCTTGAGAAATGGGCTGAAGAAAAGGCAAAAAGTGTGAAGGATACTTATTTTAAGGGGAAGTTTAAGCTTTGACGGCTTTAGCAATATAATTCTTCGATACTCGAAACGTTTTTTCGACGATTATGTAGGGTGGTCTGCCTGAGGCGAACCACCGTTTGCGGTCGGGTGTAAAACCAGACCACCCTACAATCCTTGAATGAAAAGGAAGGACCTTGAGGGTCTTTTACTATGGAGGTATCCCAAAATCATGATATGGACGGACAAAAAAATTGGCCTTGCCCTCGGAGGTGGAGGTGCACGGGGGCTTGCTCATATAGGGGTATTAAGGGTATTTGAGGAGGAGGAAATTCCCATTAACATTCTTGTGGGAACCAGCATCGGTGCTCTTGTGGGTGGGGCCCATGCTTGCGGTATCGGGCCCGCTGAGATGGAGAAAAAGGTAGAGGAATATCTAAACAGCCCCGAGTTTCAGTCCTCAGCCGTCAAGGCTGTAGCCGAAGAAGTAACTCATGAACGGAAAGAGATGAATCTGCCACAGAAGATCCAAAGTTATTTGAAAAATCGATTTCTGTTGGCTCAGGCTATGTTCAGACCTGGCATTCTCTCCCAGGAGGATTTTCAGTCCATCATCAATTATTTCATTCCCGATATTCAGATTCAGGAAACACAAATCCCCTTCCGTGCTGTCGCAACTGATCTGATGAGTGGCGAGCAAATTGTCTTCTCTGAAGGGTCTCTGCGTCAAGCTGTGACGGCAAGTTGTGCCGTACCGGGTGCTATAGAACCTCTAAAGGAAGGAGAAAGACTTCTGTCGGATGGGGGCATTATCTGCCTTGTTCCAAGTACCGTGGCCAGGAAGGAAGGTGCCGATATAGTAATCGCCGTGGCCGTAGACAGGGATATCTGTTCCGAAGAGGAGTTTCAGACGGCGAAGGACGTATATCTCAGAGCCAGCGATATTACGTCACATTACCTGGCAAATCATGAGCTGATGGAGGCAGATGTGGTTATCCGTCCCCATGTGGGGGACTTACACTGGTCCGACTTTTCCCACGCCAAAGATTTAATACAGGAAGGCGAAAAGGCAACCAGAGAGAACCTGGAAAATATTCGTGATGCAATGCCTGGTATCAAAAAATGGTTTACATTGAAGCAGATTCTAAAGCCTCTTAGAAACTAACCACTATCGGCTAAACATGTCCCCGACGCTGAGCGGGGAGCCAATAGTTTGAGGCACAGTGGCACAAAGTTGCAAAGTAGCACAGCCCTTCAGGGCAGCTGTGAGGATCAGATCGCTATTTTAAGTGAAATCTTATCGTAACTGACAACAGGGGTTACTTCCTTTCCCGTTTCCTTTCTTTCAACAAGTCCGATCTGGACAAGGTACTTAACATCTTCGGCAACATTTTTAATATCCCGTTTCACAATCTTTGAAAGCTGGTTTATCGAATGCGGTCTTTCCGTTTTAATTACATGGAGAAGTTCGAGACGCTTCGGGGTCAGCGCCTTTCTGAATTCCTCAAAATCCGTAAAATGCACCCCGATCTCTTCTTTGGCGGCTTCTTCCCGCTCCACAGTCTCACCGGTTTCAGTAAACTCGCTCAGGGCTGTTTTGATGCTTTTCATACATACCTTAAGTTTCTCGACTCTCATAATTTTCCCTCCGGTACTTATTATGTTTCCATAATCCTTTGCTAACTTTTCCAGGCCCGCTTTCACTATTGGCACAATAGGCCATAAAGTTATTTTTTTGTCAATAAAGAATTTTTAATCCCCCTTAAAAAAGCCGATTTCCTCGGCATACTCAAACTGTCTTTTCCAGGGAACGCCAGGATGCGTCCTGTCAAAGGGCTCTTCACCTATACGCTTCAGAGATTCCCTGTCCAGGGCTACCGGATGGTACCCTCCCACGAAACCAGAATCCGGAGCTATCTGCGGATTATGCCCCGGTAAACAATCACAGTCAGCGGTAATCTTGAGAAGAGCGTTCACAAGAATTGTCCTGTCCTCAATCAGCCTCCAAACCGCGGCGGCTGTTTCAACAAGTTTTTCCTGAAAGATCGTCGCATCCGTATCCCAGAGGATTCTTAGCGCGATCTGGGGGCAAAGTGCGATGCATTGGGCACATCCGATGCACTTCTCAAGGTCATATTCGGGATACTCATCGTCGGAGATTGTTGCCGCGCCGGTGGGACAAGAATCAACACAGATACCGCACTTGTCGCACTCCTTTTTGTTCAAAACGGGGCGCGCGTCGGAGTGCATGCGCTGCTTCTGTGCCCGCGATGCAAATCCCATGGAAATATTTTTGACGGCGCCCCCAAATCCAGTAGCCATATGCCCCTTAAAATGGGAAAAGATAAAGAAACCGTCCACCTTTTCCACAAGCTTAGTAACCTGAACGGTCTCGAAATGCTCAAATTGCGCCTCTATATCGACTACGTCCCTGCCCTCCATCCCATCCCCGATCACGACAGGGCAACCGAGGTAGTTCTTTGTAAAACCATGCTCAGCCGCCGTCTTCAACGAGTCTTTCCCTGTACGGCGACCGCCGGAATAGAGGACGGTGGTATCGAAGATAAAGGGTTTTGTCCCATGTTTCTGGAGCCATTTTACGATTTCTCTGGCGTAACGAGGGTGGAGATAACTTGTGTTTCCCCTCTCTCCCCAATGGAGCTTGACGGCAACCGAATCACCCTTTTGAAAAGGAATCTTCAGTCTGTCAAGAAGAGAACGGAGAGAAATGATATGATCTTCAATGTCCTCACCGGTTTTCTGGAAGATGACCTTACCCATTCTGTCCTCCGATATTCTCCATGTTGGTTCCTTTCACAAATTCGTAAAACGCATCGGGGGATTTCCCGATAGACGCTTTTTCGAAGGGGCACATTCCGTCCCCTTTTCTATTGACAATACAGGGTACTACTTCTAAAAAATAATTGGGAATGCCAAGCTGATTCAAGGTCTCAAGAGCATACTCGCTTCCGACGGGGGCATATATCTTTCTGCAACATGCCTTCTTCAGGAGCAACGCGGCCGCGTTACCAACCACACGGTCAAAAACGGTGACCTCATGGGTACAGGGGCTAAACAGGTCGATATAGTCCAAAAGTGACGCGATCCCTTTCTTCCTGGATTGAAAGATCAGGCTGTCCACCTTCAATATCCACAGGGTTTCGTCGCTCTTCAAAAATGATTCGAAAAGTTTGTTACTGGTTTCCATCGGGACGCCCGGACGTTGAAAAAAATCTTTCCAAAACTGTGGAGATCAGGGGGAGAAAGGCCAGCTGGATTACAATTCCGGGCCACCCCTGCTTTGCCGCCTGCCAGATGACAACAAGGGGATTTACATTACCCCAGTATATTATCAGCAACGCCAACACAACAGCAAATCGTCCTATAATAATCGCCCCAAGGAGTGACCACAGAATGTTCAGTTTGAACCGCTCGCGGAGGAGACCCGCCGACAACCCGTAGAATGAAGCCTCGATGACAATCCGGGGAAGCCGCTCCAGAAAGGGCATCCCTGAGATACCGTAGCTTACAAGCGGTGTGAGTATTCCAACCAGAAGACCAGCCCGCCAGCCGAACAGAAGACCGGCCAGTAAAATAAAGAAAAACATGGGAAGGAAGGTAGGACCTGCCAATGGATGAACATAGTGGCAAAACCACGGTATGGCTACATCCATTGCCACAAATAAGACAACAAAGGCATAAAGACGAAGGTTCGTAAACTTCAGAACATGGGGAAAGACCGCTTCCCTCGATGATAAATGAACTATGTCTGTTCTACCCATTTTCGTATACCTCTAACCAGTTGTTTTATTTTACCGTTTGGTTAAAGAAGTATAGGAAAGAAATAGTGGTGAGTCAAGGGCAAAAAGGCTTTACTCTTCCTTCATGATCTTTCCGATTTTTGCTCCAACATCTGCCCAAGCGAACGAAAGGGATCACTGATCAATAACTAAGATTATCTTTACCGGCACGCCTACTACACTGCCCCATGGAAACTTGTGTTTCCTGATTATAAAACACGAAAAATGCTATCTTTAAAATCGGCGCTTGACAGTTTCATGCAGGCGGGTACTACACCTGTGGTCAATTGCCCTTGACACACAATTACCGTTATCCTATACTTCCCCGCAAGAAAAGCAATTTCTTATCAAGGGCTTATATCATTAAGCCAAGGTACCAATTCGATCTCCAAGGAAAGGAAAACAAAAAATGGATTTCTCAAATCTTACCGCCAAGGTGTACGAATTATTAACTGTCTACGGAATAAAAGTCATCGCCGCTATAGCTATCTTTATTGTGGGACGTTGGGTGGCAAAGTGGGTAACAAAGTTCATAAAGAGGCTGATGGCCAAAAGCAAAACGGATGAGACGCTGATATCTTTTGTGGGTGATTTGAGTTATGTGGCTTTACTGGCCTTTGTAATTATTGCCGCCCTAAATCAGCTGGGTATCCATACCGCTTCTTTCGTCGTCGTGTTAGGTGCGGCCGGCCTGGCGATCGGCTTGGCGCTGCAAGGTTCTTTGTCAAACTTTGCAGCAGGCGTTCTCATGATCATATTTAAACCTTTTAAGGTCGGCGATTTTATTGAGGGTGGGGGCACGGCGGGAACCGTTGAAGAGATTCAGATTTTTATGACTCAGCTAAAATCCCCCGACAATAAAACCATTATCGTGCCTAACGCAAAAATGCTGGATGGCAACATCACCAATTTCACTACAAAAGGAACCCGCCGTGTGGATATGGTTTTTGGCATCGGTTATGGGGATGATATCGATAAGGCCCGCCAGGTCATCGAGGGGATTCTCGGGCAGGATGATCGCGTTATTAAAGAACCGGAGCCTATTGTGGTTGTATCCGAGTTGGCCGATAGCAGTGTCAATCTCACAGTCCGCGCATGGACAACTGTCGATGATTATTGGTCATTTTACTTTGACACCACGGAGAAAGTTAAAAAGCAGTTTGATGCTGCAGGGATCAGTATTCCGTTTCCACAACGCGATGTCCATGTATATGAACATAAAGAATAGTTATGTGCTTCCCCTGGATGATAAATGCATCGCGTCTATTTTATCTATTTTCGCATCCCTCTAACCAATTGTTTTATTTTACCGTTTGGTCAAAAAGCAACCTCTTATTAAAAAGCTGGTGTCAGGGATTGAAAAGCTCAGCAGTGGCCAGTTGCCATGTAACTCCATTCAGCAGGAACTCTCCCCCGGCGATCAGAACCTTTCCGCCATTAAGCAAAGCTGCGGTGTGGGAATTTCTCTCCATCGTCATGGAGGCAGCTTGAATGAAGCTGTTTGAATCCGGATCGTACAGCTCGGCGCTCGAGACGGGTCCATTTTCGTCCTTTCCTCCGGCCAGCAGAACGGCCCCGCTCGGAAGCAACGTCACCGTGTGCCAGAAACGGGCACAAATCATCTCGCCAGCAACCGGCGTGAAGGTCTTGGAAACGGGGTCGTAGAGTTCGGCACTCGCCAGAGGGATCCCGTTTGCATCCTGACCGCCCGCGATCAGCACCATGCCATTTTGTAGCAAGACAGCCGTGTGATCGACACGCGTAGTCGCCATCTCTTTGGAAACGGGACTGAAGGTGCGGGTCACAGGATCATAGACCTCTGCGCTCGACAGGGCATCTTCAACAACACCCTTGTTGTTACAGCCCCCTGTGATAAGCACCCGACCATCTTTGAGAAGTGTGTCTGTATGACACATCCGGCTCGTGGTCATCGAGGTGCCGATAAGAGTGAAGGTGTCCGTTGAGGGGTCGTATATCTCGGCACTGGCAAGGGGAATTGCCGTCTCGTCCACTCCTCCTATAAGCACAACCGTGCCGTCCATCAGGGCGGTTGCGGTGTGGGCCAGGCGAATGGAGTTCATCGGGTGATTGGCGGGGTTGAAGGTCGCCGTTGTCGGTTCGTAGATTTCGGCCATAAAGTCGTCGAAGCTTCCCCCGGCGATCAAAACCTTGCCACTAACAAGCAGGGTGGCCGTGTGATTCACGCGCTGGACAGCCATCTGGCCCTCGGTGGGCGTGAATCTCTCGGTTAAAGGATCATAGACTTCCGCCAGGGAAAGTGCTTCGCGGGCGGAGTCTACCCCTCCACAAATCAGGACTTGATCGGTATTCAGTCTGGTCGCGGTGTGGGTGATCCGCGAGGAGTTGAGCCCGCCGGTTACGGTGAAGCTGTCAGATTCGGGATCGTAGATCTCGCCGCTGGCGAGGGCAAGTCCGCGGTAGTCGAGGCCCCCGACGGTCAGGACCTTTCCGCCAGGGAGAAGCACCGAGGATATGGGACCCCGGGCGATGTTCAATGGACTCGATGTAGGGGTAAAGGCATCGCTTGCCGGATCGTAAAAATCGGCAGCCGTTCCCGGTTTCAGATAGGTATATGACTGAAAACCGCCTCCGAGCAGGACCTTGCCGCTTGCGAGCAGAGTCGCGAAGTGCAAGAACCGTCCGGAACTCATCGAGCCCATGCAGGTCGTGAAGGTTTTGGAAACGGGGTCGTAGAGTTCGGCGCTCGAGAAGGCCTCGTCCATACCAGCACCTCCCGCGATCAGTACCTTGCCATCGGGCAAGAGAGTCGCACTGGGGAACTTGCGTCCGATAGTCATCTCGCCGGCCGTGGGCGAGAACGTTCCAAGAGATGGGTCATAAAGCTCGGCCTTGGTAATATCCCCTGCCTCCATGTTGCCGCCGCCCACGACCAGTACTTGGCCGTTCTGCAGCAGGACTGCCCTATGGTCTCCACGCGAATCGCTTAAAGGGCCGGCAGTGACGGTGAAGCGGTTTGTAGCCGGATCATAGATCTCGGCACTGGAAAGGAACCTGCCATCGTTGTCAACCCCTCCCGTGATTAGCACCGTCCCGTCCTGGAGCAATGTGGCGGTATGTAAGTAACGGGTGGCCCTCATTGATCCTGTCGTGGATATGAATGTGTCGGTCTCCGGGTCGTACAGCTCGGCGCTGGACAGGATATCTTCGTTCTCATCCCGTCCCCCAGTGACCAGCACCTTTCCGCTGGTGAGCAGGGTGGCGGCCGGCTGAAACCGACAGGCGGTCATGCGATTAGCGGTTTGGATGAAACGCCCGTTGGCAGAGTCATATATCTCTGCACTGGAAAGCTCTTTGCTCAAGGCATTGACACCCCCGACGATCAGTGTTTTGCCCGTGCGGAGCACGACCATTGCGTAACCGTATCGCGCATCGCTCATGAGACCCCGGACCGCAGCGAAACTGCCAGGGTTAATGTGCTTGTTAATGGGGCTAAAGGGTTTAATGGATTTAATGGATCGGCCAGGCTGACTGTTATCGTCTCCGTATCGAATGAACAGGAGGCCCGCGCATGCAAATACCAGAACGGCTACAACCCAGGTCAGTCGTTTCATGGGTTCATCCCTCCCTGCTTCAAAACCAGCTTCTCCATTTCCCCCGCATCGCCTTTCTGCACCAAAACCCGGATGCCAGGCAGAACCAACGTGCTTCATCAGTCCAAAAAAAACGATATTCTTAAAGCCTACCTCCGACAGTTTCTCAAATGGGCACACTATATTTGCCCGTTGACTCATAAATAAATGTTACCGAAGGGATCAAGAAAATCGTCAACGGTGATGATGGTGATTATAGCACGAGTCAAAGATTTATTTAAGTTGTGATTCCATTGCCTGTCTCAGTAAGAAAGGTTTGAGATCTTGGAATTATTTAGTAAGCTTATGTTTTATGGCAACAGGTACATGCAGAGACATATATTATGAGTCACCGATCCTTTTAAATCTCGCTTAGGGTAACATTTGATCTGCGTTAATTCGCACTTTTATCTTGACAATTCTAAAAAATGCTTTAGGCTTTTAACGTATATAGCCCATTTGTGGAGGAATGTCATGAAACTCAAACTTCTTTAGAGTGAGACCTCTGAAAAATATGCACACTGTCATTGCGAATCCGCCGCAGGCGGATGAAGCAATCCCAAATATTCGTAATTACAAAAAAATTGCCACATCGCTTCGCTCCTCGCAATGACCTGACATGTATTTTTCAAGGGTCTCTTAGAGTGGGGGAGAGAAATTGGCATATTACCGATTACTACAGCAACCTTCAGTTGTTATCTTGCACTAATCTTCTCGTATCATTTACCAGCAGTAAATAGTTAAGTCCTTCTTGTTAAATCTCAATTCCTTTTCGCCAGAATTTAATGTATTCAAATTCAAGCCCTGACTTTACTCTCCATTGATAAACCAGTTGAAAATTTACCACGAGCCCCCTGACACAGTTGTTTGTAAATGCTGAATTCCGGCTTTCGCGGGAATGACAAAAGTGATCAATTTCAGCAGGTCACAAGTTCATATAAGATTAGTTATTGAACATAAGAATTCGCAAATATGCCAATTGGGAAGCGTAAAAAAGTGAATGAAATCGCAGAACTAACCTGTAAAAAGGGGGGACCAAGAAATGAATAAGAAATATTTAACATGTATCATGGCCGTAACGTTCCTTTTTGGGGGGATTTTATTCTCACCTTATTTTGCAGGAGCGCAAAGTCAATATGTGTCTGGAGAAATATTGGTTAAATTCCAGCCAGGGGTTTGTGAAACTGAAATAAATGCTATGAATGAATTTTATGGGGTCGAAATCATAGAGTATCTCGAAAAGCTTGATGTTTACCATTTAAGGATTCCAGCTGAAAAGACAGTCGAACAAATGATAGACTGGTACAGCAATGACCCAAGTGTTCAATATGCCGAGCCTAATTATATGGGAAGAGGTGGCGATTTTACCCCTAATGATACTGGCTTCGACTCTCAGTGGCATCTAAATAATACCGGCCAGACCGGAGGCACGCCAGACGCAGATATTGACGCGGTCGAAGGATGGCAAATCACGAGAGGAAGCAGTTCTGTCGTAGTCGCCGTCCTTGATACAGGCATTGATTTTAGTGACCCTGAATTTCAGGGAAGAATTTTACCAGGCTTTGACTTTGTGAATGATGATAATGATCCTTCGGCGGATCCTTGGACGGGGCACGAAATTCATGGTCTTCTGGTTTCCGGGATTCTTGCTGGAAATGCAGATAATTCCTTTGGAACAGCGGGCATCGACCATAATGTTAAAATCCTTCCTGTAAAGGTGCTTGATTCTAATAAAGAAGGTACTACCGTTGTTCTCGCACTCGGCCTGATTTTTGCTGCCGACCAGAAAGCCCATGTCATAAATATGAGTTTAGTCGATTATCGGCTTGACTCTCCAACCCTGAATTATGCACTCCAGTTTGCAAGAGATTCCGGGGCGGTTCTAATAGCTGGCGCTGGGAACAACGGCATTGGGGATGCCGATGTCTCAGGACCAGGGGCTTCTCCCTTAACGATATCAGTGGGAGCTACGGACCATAATGACGCAAGATTATCGTATCCGGCGGTGGCATCTGGCACCGGCTCAGCCCTTGATGTGGTTGCACCCGGAGAGGAGGTTATAACTTGGCATTCTTACTTTTTCACCGGTACTTCCGCGGCCGCACCGGTTGTCTCTGGAATTGCGACGCTTATGTTATCAATAGACCCTTCCCTGACTCATGATGAAATTCGCAACATTCTCATCCAAACGGCTGAAGATCAGGTTGGTCCTCCCTCCGAGGACACCCCCGGCAGGGACGACTTTTTTGGTCATGGAAGGGTAAACATGAACGCGGCACTTACGGAAGTCAGCGGCAATGGAAATCAACCGCCAGTAGCATACATCGATTCAATACGGCCAAACCCGGCAAATAAGGGCACTAATATAGTGTTTATTGGTCATGGCACTGACCCTGACCTCTTCGACTGGCCGCGTTCTTATCACTGGACATCTGACATTGATGGGGATCTGAGCAATCGCCGATTCTTCATGAGGAGAGACTTGTCTGTGGGGACACACATCATAACCTTAAAAGTGGCTGACAGTAATGGGCTATGGTCGAATCCGGTTACCCAGACCCTGATAGTAAATTCTGGACCTGAAAATCAACCACCAGTAGCGTACATTAATTCAATACGGCCAAACCCGGCAAAAAAAGGCTACCCGGTAATGTTTATGGGTCGTGGCACAGACCCTGACCGCTTCGATTGGCTTCGTTCTTATCACTGGACATCTGACAAAGATGGGGTTCTGAGCAATCGCTCATTCTTCATGAAGCGAGATTTGTCTGTGGGGACACACATCATAACCTTAAGGGTGGCTGACAGTAAATGGCTATGGTCAAATCCGGTTAGCCAAACCCTGATAGTAAATCCATGATTATGAACCTCAACCGTGGTAATATTCGGAAGTGTAACTTCTTTTGATTGCTGGAGGAAATTTGAACTGACCGGTTATAGATCGGCTGCTGCAAGAAAATTAGCAGCCGATCTATTTGAAACACACGTTGAAAGAAGCTTTATTAAAAACTGAAAGGTTTTACTGTGGCGGCTATCTTTCATAACTTGGAAGGAATTTTTTTCTTGACAAACATAACGTTGTTATGTTAATTGGTATCTGAGGCTGAAAGATGGTAATGGACAATAACAAACAAGTCAAAATACTGGAAAAGGCGCACGATCATTTCCTGGCCTTTGGCTACGGCGGGACAAAACTTCGCAACATCGCTCAAGACGCGGGAGTAACCACTGGAGCAGTTTACCATCACTTCACAGGTAAGGATGAATTGTTCGTCGAAGTTTGCCTGCGCGGATTTCAAATTATGAAGCGCCGTTTTCAGCCGGCGGCAAAAATCACAGAAGGCCGGCCGCCAGCCGAACGCATCGTGGCTTTTTTCGATGCCTATATTTCCTTTTTCTTTGAGGACCGCGGATATTACGAGTTAATCGAACAGTTACAAATCAACCGCAAACAGCTTAACATTTCAGAAAAACTGATGAAAAAGATGGAAGGGGCTTCAAGATCATCCGTGGAAGTTGTGACCCGTGCGTTGATGGAGACAGATTTGCCTTTGACCGATGCCCAGATCAACGAACGGGTTATCCTTTTTGTTTCGTTTGCTGAAGGGCTATTCCAGTGCATGCGGAAGGGCTTGTTAGAACGAAGTAGCGTCTCGTTCGGAGACATCCGCTCATTTATGCTATCCAAAATTGAGGGATTACTCGATACGAAATAGACAAGAGGCAGGGTTGTTTTTTTTGACTATAAACATAACTATGTTACGGAAATAAAGGAAGAGACGATTTTGATATAGTAATTTAAAAAATTTGTACGGAGTCTGATAATGAAAATTTTAGTTTTGAACGGAAGTCCCCGTAAAAACGGAACCGTCGCAACCCTTTTAAAAACGGTAGCCGAAGGTGCTGGGGAAAACAATGAGACAAAATGGATCAATATATATGATCTTAATATGAAACCCTGTATTGCATGTATGAAATGCAGACCTGACGGGAAATGTGCTCTACCGGAAGATGATGCCCATATCATTGGCGAAAAAATTAAAGAGGCTGATGGTCTGATTATTGGAACACCTACACACTGGGGAAACATGAGTGCCCAGCTTAAACTGTTATTCGACCGCAATGTACCTGTGTTTATTGGAGAAAAACCCAATGGAATGCCCATTCCCAGACAAAAGGGTAAGCCGGCAGTTATCGTTACCGCCTGTACCACTCCATGGCCGTTCAATTTTATTGCTGCTGAGAGTCGAGGCGCCGTGCGAGCCGTGCGCGAGATACTACACTATGGTGGATACAAGATTTCAGGCAAGATAGTTAAGCCTGGCACCAAGAAAAAGCCCCGGCTTCCAAAAAAACTTTTGGACAAAGCTAAGGCCATCGGACACCGGTTCTAACGATGCTCTGGAACAGTACATTGCCATGGGTTACGGCAAAAGCCATGGAGCCGTTTATGGGTTCCCGCCTACGCCTGCCTGTGCAGGTACGGCAGACAGGCGGGAATCCATAAACGGCTAAGCACTTGAAAAGACCGGATTCCCGTTTTCACGGGAATGACAAAATTGTGTATATTTCGACTTTTTACGAGACCATCAACTATAACTTCCCACAAGGCAATCCGTTTTTGTAAGTGTTGATGGACCCTCAATTATCCCCATAAAAAATCAGCATTGAGGCATACTAACAGCCAGCCCACCCTGGGAGGTCTCCTTGTATTTTATGGACATGTCACGTCCGGTTTCAGCCATGACCCTGATAACCCTGTCAAGATCCACCATGTGCCATTCGGATACCTCAGCACTCGCAATCAAGAAGGCGTTGTAGGCTTTAACAGCGCCCATGGCGTTACGCTCGATACAGGGGATTTGAACATATCCTCCTACAGGATCACAGGTCAAACCAAGATGATGTTCCAGCGCTGATTCAGCAGCGTTTTCCGCGATCTGAAAATTATATCCGTTAGCATACGCCAACATGGCCGCCGCCATACTGGCCGCAACTCCTATTTCCCCCTGACAACCAACGTCCGCCCCGGAAATGCTTGCATTATGCTTGGCCAAAAAACCCACCACCGCAGCGGCTAAAAACCCATCACGAATTGGCTGGTTGGATAGATGTTGATGGTGTTTCATGACGTAAAGAATACTTGGGATAACCCCGGCGGAGCCGGCCGTTGGTGCCGTCACGATGCGATGCCCGGCAGCATTCTCCTCTGATACAGCCATGGCATATGCACTTAATAAAGTCATATAGCGATCCAGGATATGCGGCATTTCTCGTGATCTCAGAAAAAGTGACGATGCCTTACGATGCAGGCCAATCGGTCCGGGAAGAAGCCCTTCTGTCTTTATCCCTCGTTCCACAGCTTCCTCCATGACACTGAGAATATCATCGACACGTTTGTAAATCTCCACCTCGCTCATACCGGTTATTGCCTTTTCATTTTCCAGTATAAGCTCATGCAGTCTAAGATTATGCCTGGTGAGCAGTTCCTTTATCTGAGCCATGCTCTCATACGCGTAAACCGGTGCCCCGCGCTCAGGTTCTTTCCAACCCTTCCACTGCAAAAACCCGCCGCCGAGAGAATAATATTCTTTCTCGTACACGACACCATCTTCTCCAATGAGTCTCATAATCAATGTATTGCTGTAAGGAAAATTATGGAGCACACTGTCGAAAATAATGTTTATCCCCATCATTCGAGCGGTTTTCTTAGTGATATTAATTTCGTACGGCTCATCGGCCTCTTGTAAGAGACCATTGAGAAAATCATCGGGACAGGTTTCAGGTTTATGACCGAGCAACCCGGCCAACACAGCCCTGTCTGTACCATGTCCTTTACTCGTAGCGCTGAGCGACCCATACAGTCTGACTTCGATTGCTTTCGCTCTGCTCAAAATATCTTCAGAAAGGGATTGAATAGTTTGCAAGAAATCATGACCAGCTCGCATCGGCCCAATCGTATGTGAACTGGACGGCCCCGGACCAATCCTGAATAACTCAAAAACCGATGTTGTTATGGCGTTCATTTTACCTTTCCTTATTATGAAATATCAGAATATTTTCAGTTTAAAAATCATCATCCTTTATTATTGGGGAATTGAACTAACTTTTCCTTCAATATCTGCCCACTCATCGTATAGAGAATCCAAGCGGGTAACTATCTTATCATGTTCGATATGGAGTGATTGAATCGCCCTTTCATCTTCATAGGTCTTCTGGTCGGAGAAGGCCGCTTCGATCTCCCCCTTTTTTTCTTCCATTAATGCAATTTCTTCTTCAATTTTGTCCAGAACCTTCTTGAGGGGCTTTAGTTTTCGGTATCTTTCCTGCCTTTTTTCCGCTTCTATTCGTTTTTGTTCTTTTTCAGGCTGAAGGATTGATTTCCTCTTTTCTCTTTCCTCTGAATGATCACGATCTATTTCCGCCCCTTCATGATACTTTTGCAAGTAATCATCCACCGTACCATGGTAAAGATCAAGTT